>JBEKHU010000609.1:0-3102 GCA_050012115.1 Bryobacteraceae bacterium
CGGTGTTCCACAAACACGTTTGGAATGTCTGCTGGAACCAGTTTCCCGGCGGTCTAGTTTCTTCCCGCCGAAACGCCGCTCACGCGGCGATCACTGGTCTATTTTGCATCCGGCGCTTATAATTGCACGGGCGCATGAAGCCACCGGCGGAATGCCCCCGTTCAAGGACAAGAAGTGGGCCACCAGCAAGGACAAGGCACGAGAAGCTGGCCTGTGGTTGGCCAGGAACTTCTTCGATGTCCGGACGTTTGGCGCTGTGCTCTCGACTGGTCCGAACGCGGGTCAGGTGCGCGGGGCCGTCCAACTTGCGTTTGCGCGGACAGTGGATCCCGTCCTGCCCCTGGATGTGTCGATCACTCGAATGGCCGTAGCCGACAACGAAGTCAAAGGCGCTAAAACAACGTCGGCCGATTTCGAGAAGTGGGAAAAGGAACAGCCGGAGGACAGCCTCCGGACCATGGGCCGCAAGAGCATGATCCCCTATGGCCTGTTCGTCGGCCGTGGTTTCATCAGCGCTCATCTGGCGCAGGAATGGGGTTTCGGCGAGGACGACTTGCGCCTCCTCTTCGAGGCCATCTTGAACATGTACGAGCATGACCGTTCGGCCAGCAAGGGTTTGATGACGGTCCACCCGGAGCACGCCTATGTCTTTCGCCACGTTGGCACGGACACCGATGCTGAGCAGAGGCGGCAGCAGGCGAAACTGGGCTGCGCACACGCACACCGCCTGTTCTCGCTAGTTACCGATCATGTTCGCTTGAAAGAAGGCGTGAAGACTCCGCGTTCCCTGTCGAACTACGACACGCCCACGCTCGAAGCGATCCGTGCCCAGCTTCCGTCTGGCGTGGAAGTGCATCGAATGGCCGAACTGTCGTGAGATCAGTATGTTCAATGACGAAGATCTCAAGCTGCTCTGGAAGGCGCTCGCGACCCTCTTCGAATTGGACCGTTCGGCGGCGCGCGGCATGATGTCCACGCGTGGCCTGTACATCTTCAAGCACGACTCGAAGCTCGGCAACGCCCAGGCGCAACGGCTCTTCGAGTCCATCAAGGTCGAAAAGAAGGACGGTGTCGAAAGCCCGCGTTCCTTCGCCAATTACAGCGTGACCTTGCCAGTAGCAGGCTCGCTGCCGCAGGGCGTGACGCTGATTGACGGCCTGGCCTAAGGCCTGTTGAACAGGCGCAACCCACTCCCTTACGGTCGGGGCTCGGAAAGAAGCGGAATGATGTTCAATCCGCGAGCGAGGCACGATCGTGAGGGGGTGGGTACCGATGGGTTCTTCCACCCAAGGACCAGTGTTCACGATCAAGGCGGTACCGCATGTATGCAGAAGAGGATCTCCTCCCGCTCTCCGGCCTCCAGCACCTGACCTTCTGTGAGCGCCGCTGGGCGCTCATTCACCTGGAGCGGCAGTGGCAGGAGAACCTCCTCACCGCCGAAGGCAAGCTGCTCCACGACAAGGCGCACTCGGCCGATATCGAGTCCCGGCCCGAGGTGCTTGTTCGCCGCACGCTCTCGCTATGCTCCTTCCGGCTCGGCCTCTCCGGACAGACCGATGTCGTCGAGTTTCTACCCTGCGCCCCGGACGAACCGGGCCTCGCCATACCGCGCCGCAAGGGGCTCTGGCGCGCATACCCAATCGAATACAAACGCAGCCGCGACAAGCATGGCAGCTCCGCTTACCAAATCCAACTCTGCGCACAGGCGCTCTGTCTGGAAGAGATGCTCGACACGCCGGTTTCCCGCGGTGCGATCTTCGACAGCCAGACCCGGCGTCGCGTGGAGATCACTTTCGATACAGGCTTGCGCCAACAGGTCGAACAGTTGGCCGTGCGCATGCACACCATCAACGAATCCCGGAAGACGCCGCCGCCGGTTTACGAAAAGAAATGTGAGGGATGCTCGATGAAGCCCGTCTGTCTGCCGTCCATTGCCGGCTCGGACCGCGCGTCTCGCTATCTCCGCCACGCGGTCGCCAGCAATCTCCGCCAGAGCGCAAGCACTACGGCGAATTCCGACGAGGGGCATGAGCAATGAGAAAACTTCTCAACAATCTCTACGTGACGCTGCCCCAGGCCTACTTGAGCAAAGAGGGTGAGACCGTCCTGGTGCGCCAGGAGCATGAGACGCGTTTGCGTGTGCCCATCCTTGCGCTTGAAGGCATCGTTTGCGTTGGCCAGGTTTCCATGAGTCCCGCGCTCATGGCCTTCTGTGCCGAGCGCAATGTCGGCGTCAGCTTCCTTAGCGAGCATGGCCGCTTTCTCGCTCGCATCCAAGGGCCTGTCCACGGCAACGTCTTACTGCGCCGGGAGCAGTATCGCCGCGCCGACACCGAGGCCGACTCAGCGGCAATCGCCCGCTCGGTTTTGCTGGCCAAGATTGCTAACAGCCGGACCTCGCTGTTGCGCGCCGAACGCGAGCACGCTTCGGAAACGCTCGACCGGGCCGCGAACCAACTGGGGGAATCGCTGCAGGCCCTCGCGTCCACCACGACGCTGGACGCCTTGCGAGGCGTCGAAGGTGATGCCGCGCACAACTACTTCGCGGTTTTTGACGAGATGATCCTGCAGCAGAAAGAGGACTTTTTCTTTCACGAACGCAGCCGCCGTCCACCGCTCGACAACGTCAATGCACTGCTCTCGTTTCTGTACGTGCTTCTGGCCCACGACGTGGCCTCGGCGCTGGAGATCGTCGGCCTGGATCCGGCAGTGGGTTTCCTTCATCGCGACCGCCCGGGACGCGCCGGCCTGGCGCTGGATCTGATGGAGGAACTGCGCCCCGTACTGGCGGACCGTCTGGCCCTGACGTTGATAAACCGCCGCCAGGTAACTGGGTCAGGGTTTGCCCGTTCCGATTCGGGCGGCGTGACCATGAATGATGCGACCCGCAAGGAGGTTCTCGTCGCGTGGCAGTCACGAAAACAGGAGGAGATCCTGCACCCGTTTCTCGATGAGCGGATTCCCTTCGGCTTGGTACCTTACGCTCAGACACTGCTGCTCGCGCGGCATCTACGCGGCGACCTGGATGCCTATCCGTCTTTCTTCTGGCGGTAACTTCTCTGGAGGCAGCGTTTTTTGGAGGTAATTGGGCATGATGATGTT
>JBEKHU010000610.1:0-3097 GCA_050012115.1 Bryobacteraceae bacterium
AAATATGCCGAAAATGTTTCAGGCGTGATCTTGGCCTGATCGCGCATCATCTCCTGGCGCCACAGGATCGCCAGCGCCGCGCTCTGCTGCTGAAAGAATCGCGCGGCCACCGCGGCCGGCCGGGCCCACTTGTGCTTCGGCAGCGGAAAATCACGGTGCTCGAAGGCGACCTTCGCGCCGTACTTCGGCAGCAGCTTCCGATCGAGCATCACCCGGAAATCGGCGCAGTCGGGGCATTGCAGATCTTCATAGATGACCACGCGCACCGGGCTGTCGGCCTTGCCCTCCACCAGATGAACCTGCGCCATCGCCGGCGCCGCCGACAACACAAAAAGGCCCGCCAGCGCGCGCCAGGGCTCCGAAATCATCAAACAGATTCCTCCATTTTTGATTCGCCCGCAAGCTGCCCGCTCTTGTCCTGCCGCCGCACGCGCGCCACCAGTTGCGACGCGATCTCGCGGCCTTTCACGAACGCCTCGTCCCAGGCCGCTTTCCGTTCCTTGCGCGTCATACCGTAGCCGATGCGGTACACGCGCTCCAGTGAAACTCCCGCCGTCCAGGTGCCCGCGTAGGCGATGGCCGCCTTCGGAATCAGGCCCCCGCCGAAGGGAATCTTGCCCGCGAATTCGCGCGCCAGGCTGCGCCACCCGAACGCTCCGGCCACGATCGATCCGATCTCGTTGCGTTGCTCCGCGTAGCCGACCGGGCGGTCGCTGGCGGCCGCCAGCAGGAACGCCATGCGAACCTGGTTCGCGGTCAGCACGGCCGTGTCCGAGGCGAATTCGCCGAAGGCCCACGGGATCTCGGCCAGCGAGGGAACCAGGTTCGGCAGCGCGCTGACGATCGCAAACAGCGCGTTCTCGCTCGCGATGCGATGAATCACGCCCCGCGTCACCGTCTGCCGGAATGGAGCGAAGCGCCGTGCCAGCGCCAGTGAGAATTCGTCCCGCGCACTCACAACATCGGCCACCAGCGCCTGCGGATTCCGCGGATCGAATTCGAACGCGTCCTGGCCGCGCTGCCAACCCTCGGGCGGCTCCAGTCCCGTTTCGTACAGCACCAGGTGGAAACGGCTGCCCTGCGCCGCTTCGCTCTCGCGCGTCAACAGCGCCGCCGCCTGGGCGCGCCGTCCGGCGGTCAGGCCCGCCGGCAGAAGGAAACTCTCTACAGCCTCGGCCGACACCGGCGAAGCCGTCCGCACAAGGATTCGCACGGGCCGTTCCGCGCGCGCGCGGACCTCGCCCGGCTTGAGTTGGGTGAGGACGCTACGAATCTGTTTCAGCATCAAATGGGCCACGGCGCGGCTTCTTTTCCGACCCGGCGCCTAGGGCCGGGATCTTCTCGCCTGGGAGTCCACGCTGCCGGAATCGCGATCCAGATGCAACCCCGGCCGCTCGGCGCCCCGCAACCGGCTCACCGGGCGGAACTCCCTTCGCCATTCTAAGCCAACGCCTATGCGCTCCACTTCAATCGCCGGCGAGAAGAAACGCAGGATGGTCTCGGTGGTGGGGTGAAATTGCAGCGCCGGCGCGATCAGCAGCAGCCGCGGCGCCTGCGCGCGCACCGCCAGTCCGGGGAAGTAGCCGTTCGACGCGAAATCGCCGCGCCCGGCGTGCCACTCCACCCGCATCCAGTAGTCGAGCGCCTGCAACGGCAGGTTCGGATCTTCCGAGGCCTTCAATTCGATCACCGCCAGCCGGCCGTCGCGCCCCAGCGCGATCAGGTCCAGCACCCCGTGCTGCGTGCCCGCCATCGACAGCACCTGCCCGTACACCGGCCGTGGCAGCAGCGCCGCGTCGAGCAGCGCCAGATGGCTGCGCGTGAGCGACTCGAGCCACGCCTCCGGTTGGCGCGTGCGCCACGGATGGCGCGGGTCGGGCGCGGCGGAGTTGCGAAATCGCGCTAATTCGCGCGCCGTCTCGAGCACTTGCTGCGCCGACTTCATCTTCTTCGGACGCTCGACGCCGCAGGCGATCTGCCGTCCTTCGATCCGGCCAAAGGGCAGGCCGTGAATTCTCAGCGAGACGATTCCCGCGCCGAGATCGACCGCTTCGAAGCCCTCCAGCGCCGCCAGTTCTCCGAGAATCCGCGGATCCAACAGCTCCTGCATCGGCGGACCGGTGCGCCAGGGCTCCACTTTCGACGCGATGTTGCCCGTGTCCGCCGCATCGAGACGCGATTCGAAGCCCGCTTCGTCGTACACGAACACCGCGAACTGCGCCTGTTGTGGGTCCATCCACTTGAGCCGCAGCAGCGTCTGGTTCTGTGCTCCGTTCGGCAGGAACAAAGCCAATTCGGAAACCGGCTGCGGGGCCTCGCGCCGGCGCAGGTAGTCGAGCCAGATCAGCCCGTAAGTGAGCGCCCCCGCCGCGTGCTCCCCGTCCCGCGGCGCGGCCAGCGCCGCCACCCTCCGCTGACCCTGCGCCAGCAACGCGCGCGCGTACGTTGGCGACAGCGTGCGCTGCAGATCCGCACCCGTGCTCAGCTCCTCGAGCCGCCAACCCGCGTATTGGCGGGCCAGCCAGAAACGGAATCTCTCCCTCAGGCCCTCGCGCTGGCTGCGCTGCAGCAGGGGCGCCGCAGTCGGTCGATCGAGGTCGGAGATCTCCAGTTTCAGCCGCGCCCCGCCCAGTCGCTCGGCGAACACCGTCAGCCGGCCGCTCGGCCCGGCCGCAACGGCCACCAGCCGCCGCGCCCACGTGCGCGTCTCGTTCCAGGCCTCCAGCAGCAGCCCGTTCGGACGTTCGCTCATCTGATACATGCCCGGCGTGAGTTCCAGCGGTTCCTGGCCGGGTTCGAGTAGGACGGGGCGGCGGCAGGACTCGAGGAAGCGTTCGAGTGCACCCCGCAGCGCCTCGGCGGGCATCGCGGGAGCCGCCTTCGTGGGGGCGTGCACCGCTCCCAGTATACAATCCAAGTCATGGACTCGACGCCCTCTCCGACGCTGGGTCTTACGGACCTCCGTGCCAACATCGCGGCCGTGGAAGAGCGCATCCAGCGGGCCTGCGCCCGCGCCGGCCGCCGCCGCGACGAAGTCACTCTGCTCGCCGTGACCAAGGTTTTCCCGGCCCAGGCGATCCTCGATGCCTACGCGCTG
>JBEKHU010000611.1:0-3096 GCA_050012115.1 Bryobacteraceae bacterium
TTTTCAGTCTTTGTTTCGATCATTTTTGTCTCCTCCGAAAAAGAAAAAAGTGCTAAAAATTAGCACTTTTTCAACCAAGAATCAACGAGTTACGGGCAAAAACGTGCCAAACTTTGGCATCCCGCCCCCTCCCTGCTCCTACTGTACCCGGCGCTGTCAAGCATTCCCCCGCGCCGCCGGGGCGCACTCGCGGCAACTCGATGTGACGATTGAATCGGGAATATTTCGAGGGCGCGTGAACGGGGTTTTGGGCAGTATGGCAGCTCGACTGCAATGGCCTGACTCGCCCGGGATCGCTTCACGCTGAGGCGCTACAGGAATCTGTGGTCGGACACGGACGAGCTGGAAAGGGCCACAGGAGGCGGCGCGGCGGGCCTGTGATTGTGGAACCCGTGGTATTGTAATTCGTTAGTAGCCAGGTATCGAACGGCTAGAGGAGGTTTCGTGCCGGCACGCCGGGAGTGGTCCGAGGCAACCAGCCTTGCAGAGATCGTCGCACGCCGCCAGAGGTCCTCAGGTGACGGGAGTTCACGCTGATGCGCCTGCGTTGTTCCCAATTGCAGGTTACATTCCCGACGTCCAACGGTGCGGTGGTCGCTTTGCGGGGTCTGACATTCGACAGTCGCGAGGGGGAGTTTCTGACCTTCGTGGGACCGAGCGGCTGCGGCAAGACCACGCTCCTGCGGGTGATCGCGGGCCTGCTCGCGCCGGACGCGGGCGAATGCGAGCGAATTCCGGGAGCGGGCGACGAGAATCCGCGCGTATTGCTGGTGAGCCAGGAACACAATCTGTTTCCCTGGATGACCGCCTCCGCCAACGCGGCGTTCGGCCTTGAAATGCAGGGCGTGGCGCGCGCGGAACGCGAAGCCCGCGCGGAAGAGCTGCTGACGCGGCTGGGCTGCGCAAGCAAGGAGCGCGCCTATCCGAGCCAGCTTTCGATGGGCATGAAGCAGCGCGTGGCGGTGGCGCGCTGTTTCTTGAGCAATCCGGCGGTCATGCTCATGGATGAACCTTTCGCGGCGCTGGATTGCCAGACGCGCATGGTGCTGCAGCAGGAGCTCCTGGAGCTGTGGGAGCAGGACCGGAAATCGGTCGTTTTCGTGACACACGACGTGGAAGAAGCGATCCTGCTCAGCGACCGGATTCTGGTGATGAGCGCGGGGCCGGGAGCGGTAGTGGCCGAATACGAAGTTCCAGCGCCACGGCCGCGCCGGGCGCTGCTCGAAATGAACGGAGAGCTGTGGGAACTGAAACAACGCATCCTGGGGGCGCTGAGCCTGGCGGGCAACGGGCGCTACGCCTGCGCCCGATGAGACTGGCCCGGTTTATCGCGGCGCGGTTGTGGCTGGTGGCGTTGTTGCTCGCCGGCTGGCAGATCCTGGCGGCGCAGCGCATTCTGGACCCGCTCTTTTTTCCGCCGCCGTCGAAGCTCGGCGCGACCTTCGCGGCGCTAGTGTGGAGTGGCGAACTGGGACGCGGACTCGGCGCCACACTGGCGCGCACCAGCCTGGGCCTGCTGGCGGGTGTGGTTGGCGGCGGCCTGGTGAGCATCGTGCTGTGCGTGTCGCCGCGGTTGCGCACGGCCGTCCAGCCGCTGGTCTCGGCGCTGTATTCCACGCCGCGGCTGACGATGCTGCCGATGGTCATGCTGGTGTTCGGCGTAAATGAAGGGTCGCGGCTGGCGCTGGTGGCGCTGAGCGCGGCCCTGGTCATCGTAATCCAGATCTCGGACGCGGTTCGCGGCGTCAGCCGGGACTACGTGGATCTGGCCACGAACTATGGCGCCAGCCGCGCCGTCATTGTCCGCAAAGTCTACCTGCCGGCCTGCCTGCCGCAGATTTTCACGGCGCTGCGCCTGTGCACCGGCCGCGCCCTGGTGCTGACGATTTCGATTGAGATGATGATCAGCAACGACGGGATCGGAAGCATGATCTGGTCGTCGTGGCAGACCTTCGCGATCGAAAAGCTGTACGTGAGCGTGATGGTGGCCGGAGTGTTGGGCCTGCTGTCCCGTCCAGTGTTCCATCAGCTGGAGCGGCATTTCGTGCCGTGGAGAAGCGGGCAGGCATGATCGAAGAAATGATTTATTACTCGCGGATGGCGCTGGGCATCCGCGACCTGGCGCGGCAGCCGGCGGCGGCGGACCCGATGGCCGCGCTGCAACAGCAGATGGCGCAGCGCGAGGAACATTTTCTCGACCTGGCGCGCCGCGTCGTCTTCTCCAATCCCCAACATCCATATCGCGAGATGTTCCGGATCGCGGGATGCGCGTGGGAAGATCTGGCGGCGGAGGTCCGGCGCGACGGCCTCGAAGCGGCGCTTGAGAAACTCGCCGCCGCGGGGGTGTATCTCACGCACGATGAGTTCAAAGGCAAGACGCCGCTGATCCGCGGCGGACGCGAGATCCCGTGCGGGCCGCAGGCGCTGCTGAATCCGCTGGTGCGCGGCCGCCTGATCACGTCCAGCAGCGGGAGCCGGAGTCAGGGAACCATGACGCCGAAGAGTACGCGGCTCCAGACTTACCGGGACGCGTATTATCACCTGCAATGGCGCGAGTTCGAACTGGCGGGGCGAGTGAGCGTGCAGGTGCGGCCGATTCTGCCCTCGGGGCTGGGCATCGGAAACAATCTGAGGTGCATCCGCCGCGGCGAGCAGCCGGCCAAATGGTTCGCGCAAAGCGGCGGCTGGCGGGATGCGGGCCACTATCGCGCGGTGACGCATTTCATCGTGCGCTGGGCGCGACTGATGGGCGTGCCCGTGCCGCCGCCGGAGTACCTGCCGGAGAACGATTTCTCGCCGGTGGCACGGTGGATCGCGCAGCGAAAGCAGGCGGGATTGCCGTGCGTGATGCGCAGTTACGTCAGCCCCGCGGTGCGTGTGGCGGCCGCCGCGCGAGACGCGGGAGTGGACATCGCGGGGACGATTTTCCTGGTGGACGGAGAAGCGCTGACCGACGCGAAGCGGGCGGGCATCGAGGCCGCGGGGTGCGAGGCCTATCCGAAGTACGGCATTTCCGAGGTGGGTTCGATCGGCAGCGCGTGCCGCCGCATGCGGACCGGCAACAGCGTGCACGTGCACCGCGACGCGGTGGCCGTC
>JBEKHU010000612.1:0-3088 GCA_050012115.1 Bryobacteraceae bacterium
GTCACTGGCCATCGCGATTGCTTGCGGGAAGTGCGTGCCCTTCGGCGCGGCGTGGCCGTGCAGGCACTCCTCATGGAACATCACGGGGATGCCCAGGCGCGTGTTCTGGATCACCCACTTCTGAATGGCGTTGGTGAACTCGGCCATTTCGCGCGGACCCTTTTTCTCGCTGGGGCGCGTGACCTGGCCGAGGCCGTTCTTCAGAACGTCCTTCGCTTTGGCCGGAGCGAAGTTGCCCGCTTCGTCCATGATCAGCGCTTTGCCCTTCCAGATCGCCAGCGTCTGCGCGACCTTCTCTTCGACGCTCATGCGGGCCAGCAGGTCCGCGACGCGCTTCTCGACGGGCAACTTGGGGTCCTTATATGGCGCCGCTTCGCGCTGTCCGGACGCGCCGCCGATCAGTAATGCGGCAGCGGCACACAGCAGCGCAGCCAACGGGAGTCGAGATCCTAAGATTTTCAAAGTATGCCTCCTTGCGGGCTCAGAGTTCGAGGCGCGCCATGACGACCGTGTCGCCCAGTTCGCGCTGCAGTTTGAATCCCAGTTTCTCCGATATCTTCTGCATAGCGTTGTTCTCGGCCAGGATGTCGGCCACAATCGCCTTCACCCCTTCACGCCGGCCGATGTCGATCAGGCGCCGCAGCAACTCGGTGCCCAGCCCCTGCTTCTGCTTATCGTCGCTGATCACGATGGCGAATTCGGCCTCGTCCCCGCCGATCCCCTGGAGACGTCCGACGCCGATGATTTCAGGCTCACCGGTTTGCGGGTTGACGCGCTCCGCAACGAGGGCGATCTGCCGGGAATAATCGATAAAGCAGATGCGCGTGAGCCGCTCGTGCGCGGTGCGCTGGCCCAGATTCAGCATTTGCAGGTAACGCTGATACACCGTTCGTTCCGAGAGCGACTGGTGGAACTGCACCATCATCGGCTCGTCTTCGGGGCGAATCGGGCGGATGTCGACCCGCTCGCCGTCGCGCAGGGTCCAGGGCAGCTCATACTGAACGGGGTAGGGCCGGATGACCGGTTTGGACAGGCTTTTCTCATCGGTCCCGGCCGGGTGCAGCACAACGCGCGCGTCGAGCGCCAGCAGGCGCTCGGGCGAGGCCATCAACGGGTTGATGTCGATCTCCTGGATCCACGGCTGCTCGACCACCAGTTGGCTGAACCGTACCAGCAACTGCTCCAGGCCCGCCAGGTCCACTGGCGGGCGGCCACGCACGCCCTTCAGCGCCTCGTAGATGTGGGTCTTTTCCATCATGCGGCGGGCGAGTGTCGTGTTCAGGGGCGGCAAGGCGAGGGCGCGATCCTTGAAGACTTCGACCAACTGTCCGCCCATGCCAAACAGCAGCACGGGGCCGAACTGCGGGTCGATGGAGGATCCGAGAATCACCTCATAGCCGTCCAGCTTCGCGAACGGCTGCACGTTGGCGCCGCCGAAATGCCCGGCGCCGACCTTGTCCAGCACCGAGTCGCGAATCAGGCGGAAGGCGTTGCGCACGGCGTCGGCATTTTTCAGGTTGAGCCGCACGCCGCCCACGTCGGTCTTGTGCGTGATGGTTTCCGAATGCAGTTTGAGGACGACGGGGTAGCCCATCGATTCCGCGGCCGCCACAGCCGCGTCTTCGCTGGCGGCAATCACCGAGGGCAGCGTCGGAATGCCGTACGCGGCCAGCACCTGCTTGGACTCGATCTCGGTGAGAATCGTGCGCCCCTCGGCCTTCACTTTCTCGATGACCTCGACCGCCCTGGCGTGATCCACACCCTCGGTGCCGGGGGCGTAGCGCGGCGTCTCGTACAGGCCCCGCAAGCTCTGCGCGTAGCGCCACATGTAATTGAACATGCGCGCCGCGGTGTCGGGATAGGGGTAGGTGGGAATGCCGGCGGCGTTGAGAATCTGTTCGCCGGCGGCGACATCGGTTCCGCCCATCCAGCTCGCCAGCACCGGCTTATCGCCCAGCTTGGCGTAGGGCTTGAGGCATTCCGCCGTGCGCGTGGCGTCGGTCATCGCCTGGGGCGTGAGGATCACCAGCATGCCGTCGCTATTGGGATCCTTGGCCACGGTTTCGAGCGCCTTGGCGTAACGCGCGGGCTCGGCGTCGCCAAGAATGTCGAGCGGGTTCCCGTGGCTCCACGCCCCCGGCAGGAAGGTGCTCAGTTCGGCGATGGTTTCTTTGGAAATGTCGGCCAGCTCGCCGCCGCCGAGCAGCAGCGAGTCGGCGGCCAGCACGCCGGGACCACCGGCGTTGGTGAGAATCGCCAAGCGCCGCCCCTTGGCGCGCGGCTGCTTGGCCAGCACCTCGGCCATATAGAACAAGTCCGAGATGTTGTTGACTCGCAACACGCCGCAGCGCTCGAAGGCCGCATCGAGCACGTCGTCCGAGCCCGTCAAGGACCCGGTGTGCGACGCGGCCGCTTTGCTGCCGGCAGCCGTGCGGCCCGCCTTGATGACGATGATCGGCTTCGCCAGCGCCACTTCGCGCGCGGCCGAGAGGAACGCGTGCGCGTCGCCCACGCTCTCCATGTAGATCAGAATGCTGCGCGTCTTCGGATCGCTGCCCAGGTAGTAAATCAGGTCGCCCCACCCGATGTCGGCCATCGAACCGATCGAGATGAACGCGCTGAAGCCCACCATTTCGCGCAGGCTCCAGTCCAGAACCGCCGTGCACAGCGCGCCGCTCTGGCTCAGGAACCCGACGCTGCCGGTGCGCGCCATGCCCGAGGCGAACGTGGCGTTGACGCCCGTCGGCGGAACCATCACCCCCAGGCAGTTCGGGCCAATAATGCGGATGCCCGCCTTTTTCGCTTCGACCAGCAGATCCAGCTCGAGTTGTTTGCCCTCCTCGCCGGCTTCCTTGAAACCCGCCGAGATCACGACCGCCGCCTTCATGCCGACCTCGCCGCACTCGCTGATAATCCCGGGAATCGTCCTGGCGGGCGTCGTGATGACGGCCAGGTCGACTTCCGCGGGAATGTCCTTCACCGTCGGATAGGCCTTGATGCCGAGCACGCTGGGCCGCTTCGGGTTGACTGGGAAGACCGCCCCGCCAAACGGCGAGCTGATCAGGTTCCAGAGCGTGGTCCGGCCCAC
>JBEKHU010000613.1:0-3085 GCA_050012115.1 Bryobacteraceae bacterium
GCTTCCCCTCCTAACGTTCCCCGTGGCGGGCTCACCCCGCCACGTAAACGTTATACAAACAAACAATATGACCTCCGATACGACTCGCTCGGAGGCCGCGATGAGCCCTGAACTGAACTAAAGCAGGCGGTTGTTGGAGTCGAAGTTGGTGCTGACGATGGGCGTGAAGGGGCTCAGGGGCACGCCGGAGTTGGCACTGACCCAGCGGTTGCCGTAGGCGTCGTAGCCGTAGGTCTGGCTCCAGGGTGTTGTGCCCGTTCCGCCGTTGTTCGCCTCGCTGGCGCTTGACAGCCGGTTCAGCTTGTCGTAGCCGAACGACTCCAGCACCTTCACCCCCGTTCCTGGCGTAGTGATGTTCGCCGACTGCACATTCCCATTGTTGCTCACGCACTGGGCCGGCGCGGGCGTGCCCGGACAGTACCCGTAGCCGAGCGTCAACAGGTTGCTCCCACTGGCCAGCGACACGGCAAGCGTTGTCGGCTGGCCGCGCAGGGTGGTCAGCCCCTGATCGAACGTGACGGTCTCAGTTGCCAGCGGCGCCGCGCCGAACTGAAGCTGGGACATCGCGCCGCTCGAAGCATAGGACACGCTCTTCAGGTAGGTCGACGGGGTGCTCCCAATCTGCCCGGTCAATCCGGATGGCCGGTTCAGCTGGTCATAGGCGGTTGTGACAACGCGCTGTGAAGGGTACGTTTCGGCCACCAAGCCGCCAGCCAGGTTGTACGTATAGCCGAAAGTGAACGGGCCGTTCGTACCGACCGTCTCCGAGGTGTTCAAGGGACGGCCGAGGCAGTCATACTTGGTGGTTTGCGACGTAATGGCGGGAATGCTGCCCAACGCCGCGGCAGAGATTTTGGTCAGCCTGCCGATGCTACAGGGAACGGACGAATCGTCATATACATACGACACGCCGGGCGTCGTCCCGTCCGAATATGCCTTTGTGGAAATCCGATTGAGGGCGTCGTAGACCTTTTTTGTGGCGACCTCGAAATCGGTTGTTCCGTTTGGCAGTGTAAAGCGTTCCCAAACGGCGTTCGGAAGTCCCAGAAGGAACAGATCAGGGAATCTCTGCGCCGCGCGCTCAGCTCGGTTCGGCCGGCGTTGTGGGTCCTCTGCCTATCGGTTGACCTTGACGTTGGCGCGCATCGCTGGTGGCAGCGTTTGCAGAAGTCCTATGCCGACCAGGTCAGGTTGGAACTGGTCACGGCGTCGGAACTGGTACACCAGCTCCTATTTCGCCGAACCCTTCGCGAGGCCTTCTTCCCAAAGGTGATCATGGATGTTGCCGACCTTCAAGCCGCGCTCGCCCAGACTCGCCACCTTACGGTAGATGAGTTGGGCGCGCTGTCCGCTGACAACGTCGCGCAGTTCCTCGACCGGATTCGCGATCGTGACCCGCGGTTCGACTACGAGGTTGCGTTCGGCACCGCCGCGGCCCCCATCGCTAGTGTCGCTCGCAACGGTCTCATAGTAAGTCTGAGTGACGAAGAGAAGACGATCAACGTGTTTGCCCGCGACGTGGAGGCCTTGCGACGTAACCCACACGAAGGGATCATTCACTGGTGCGCTGGCCAACAAGCAGGGCAAGATTGAGATGGCCGATCAAGGGTCGCTGTTCCTGGATGAGATCGGCGAAATGCCTTTGGAGTTGCAGGTCAAGCTGCTCCGGCTGATTCAGGAACGTGAGATTGAGAAGATCGGGGCCGCCGCGCCCACGAAGGTCAATGTGCGCATCATCGCCGCGACCCACAGGAATCTCCAGGCGATGGTGGAAGACGGCACGTTCCGAGAGGATCTCTATTACCGTCTCGCTGTCATTCCACTGACCCTCCCGCCGTTGCGGGAACGCCCCGAGGACATCCCCGAGTTAGTGGCCATTTTTTTCGATAAGTTCAAGCGGCGGCTCAACCGCCCGAGCCTAATACTGCCACCCTCGCTGCTCCCCTACTTCTCCACGTATCGTTGGCCCGGCAATGTGCGCGAACTCGAAAACGTCGTCGAACGTCTCGTTGTGCTGGCGCCCGGCGACGAGGTGACCGTCGCCGATCTACCGGACTTCCTGGTACGCGAGCGGCCGGCGATGGAGGCGATTCAACTGGAGTTGCCGCCGCAAGGAATCAGCATCGAGGCGGTGGAGCGTGAACTTGTTCTTCGGGCGTTGCAGCGTTTCAACTGGAACCAGACCAAGGCGGCCGAATGCCTCGACATCAGCCGCAAGATGCTGATCTATCGCATGGAGAAGTTCAACCTGCGGAAGGACGACTGAACCGGCTCGGCAAGTTGCCCGGGATGCGATCGAATCGCATTGCGATTCAGTCCAGCGCTTTGACGACGATTACGCCGCCCTGTTCCCAAGCCAGCACAACTGTTCCGTTGCGCAGGGCGACCATGCTTGCGTAAGCAGCGTCACTGTCGAGAACGGCAGCTTCCTCCTGCCCCGGTGTCCGTGCAGATATCAACTGAACATGACATGAGGTGAGAATGCCGGCGTCGCACGACCCGCCGCGAATGCCAGCTTCCCAAGCTGGACGTCGCGGGTTCGATCCCCGTCTCCCGCTCCATCTTTTCAATCACTTAGCAATCCTGTTTTCAACGGCCCGCTCCAAAACGCTCCGTTAAGGCTCCATTGTCAGTTCACACGCACGCTCGCGGCCAGCTTTTCCACAGCTTGCTGACGAATGCCCAGAGGCGTCTGCGTGTAGACGTTCTGGTTCACATCCACCGAATGACCCATGTTGTCCGCTACGGCCTTCGGGTCCACATTCTGAGCCCGCATGAGTGAGGCGTGCGTTCGACGGAAGACCTGGAAGTTCACCCAGCCAAGGCCGGCCGGACCCAACCTGGGCTGAATGTGCCGCCGCCAGACGTTGTCCTTGGCCAGCGGCGTCTTCCCCCTTTCAGACGGAAACACCCAGGACTCAGGACCGGAATCCTGCAGGGTTGCAATCCAAGCCTCCAACTCCATTGAGAGCTCGAGAGGCAGTGCCACGTCGCGGACGGACCGCGCCGTCTTGGGCGTGTCCAGCCGGTTGCGGTAGACGCCCTCCGCAACCTCAATCTTGCCGACCTTCACGCGGCCGCAGCG
>JBEKHU010000614.1:0-3080 GCA_050012115.1 Bryobacteraceae bacterium
ACGGCCATGGTCGGCGGCGGCGAGGCGGCTAACGGCGGCGCCCGTCCAACTCATCGCCGGGCCAGCGCGGCCAACGGGAAGTCGCCGCGCCGGCCGGGCGAATCCGCCTCCGGCCTCACGGCTTTGCGCCAGGCCATGTCGCAGCAGCCGAGATCCGCGGGACACGGAGCGCCGGTTCTTGCCGCCCAACGCGCGAGCAAGGATGCCTTCCCTCTGGAAGAGCAGTTCAAGGAGTTTTGACGGCTCCTTCACCGGGACGGCCTGGCGAATAACCCCCGTCCCGGTCTCCGTTTCTTGATGTCGGCAGGCGCAGGAGGAGAATGTGACCACACATACAGGTACGGAGATGCCCTGGGTGATCACCCACTTGGGTAGGAGCCTGTTCGGTTTGAATTGTGCCGTGGTGCGGGAAATCGTCATCATGCCCGAGGTCTGCGGAGTGCCTGGCGTACCCCAGTTCATACGAGGAGTCATCAACCTTCGCGGGCGAGTGACTCCCCTGGTGGATCTGCGCCGCCGCCTCGGAATGCACAGTTCAAGCGAGCAGACCGAGGAGTTGTGCCGCCTGATGGAACAGCGGGCGCAAGACCACCGGCGCTGGCTCGAAGAACTCGAAGCCTCGGTGAAGGAGAACCGGAAATTCACCTTGGCCAGAGATCCGCACCAGTGCGCGTTCGGGAAGTGGTACGACAACTTCGAGACGGACAACATCGCGGTCTCCGGAGTTCTGAAGAAATTCGACGCTCCTCATAAAAGGATTCATGCGCTGGCGGACGAGATCGAGGAACTGATTGAGAAGAGATGCATGGAGCAAGTCCTCGAGAAGTTCGAACACGCGCGGAACGGTGTTCTCTCCACCATGCTCCACCTGTTTGCCGACTTCCAACAAGCGACTCGCCGCGAGATCGCCGTGGTGCTGAATGGTTCCGCCGGCGCCTATGCCGTATCGGTTGACTCGGTCGCCTCAGTGGAGAAACTGTCCGCAGCGGACCTGGAGCAGTTGGCCGGGAAAGGACTGGAGATACGGGAAGGTCTCGTCACGTCCGTGGCGAAACGGGTTAAGACGCAGGAATTGGTCCTGATTCTCGCCACAGACCCGATTCTTGACCCCACCACGCATGCCCGGATTCTACAGACCGAGGCGAAGGGCAAATGAGCAAACAAAATACAACCCCGGAAGCGGGTGCGGGTTTGCGCGAGTCAGTGGATGATCTGGCCACCAGGTTGATGCTGGATGGTGGTGACCGCGCGCCGGAACTGGCGGCGGCCCTGGCCCAGATCGCCCGGCAGGCGGGCGACGCCGGCTATGGCGAAGCGGCCCGCATCGCCGGCGAACTCGCAGCCGGGCCACCCGTGGTGGCTCAACGTCAGAATGGACTTGCCCGGCTTCAGCAGGCTCTCGCGGACGGCGCGAGCGCCGCCGCGCCGGCGCCTCCGGCGCTCGAGCGCCCGCAAGCCGCCTACTCGCTGGCCCAGGACCCGGAACTGGTCGCCGATTTCATCCTCGAATCCCGTGAGCATCTGACCTCCGTCGAGCAGCGCCTCCTCACGCTCGAACGGGAGCCTAGTGATGCGGATGCCGTCAACTCGGTCTTTCGCGGATTCCACACCATCAAGGGTCTGGCCGGGTTCCTGGAGTTCGCGCCGCTCCAGGAGGTGGCGCACGAGGTGGAAACGGCTCTCAACCTGGCGCGCGAAGGGAAGCTCGCCATCACTCCGGCGGTCATCGACGTCATCCTGGAAAGCGTTGACTATCTGAGCCGGGCGATTGCAGGAGTCGAGTCCGGGGCCGGGTGCGAGCGCCTGCCCGGCCACGACCGCCTGCTGGAGAAAGTCCGGAGTCTGCGGGCGGAGGAACCCGGCGTTCCGGAGCCCCAGCCCGCTGCGCCGCCGGAAACAAAGCCGGAAATCGCGGCGCAGCCGGACACCGACGCCAAGCGGCCGGCGGCCATAGCCGAATCGTCGTCCGTGCGGGTGGACACCGCCAAGCTGGACTACCTGGTGGACATGGTGGGCGAGATGGTGATTGCGCAGTCGCTGGTCCGCCATAACCGGACCCTTGCCGTCGCCGCCGACCCGAGTCTGCAGCGCGACCTGGCACAGTTGGCGCGCATCACCGGCGAAGTGCAACGGACCGCCATGGCCATGCGGATGGTTCCGATCGGCCAGCTGTTCCAGCGCACCGCCCGTCAGATTCGCGACCTGTCGCGGAAGGTCGGCAAGCAGGTGGAACTCGTGACCCGCGGAGAGGATACCCAGCTCGACAAGACGATCGCCGAGGCACTGGCCGATCCGCTGATGCACATGGTACGCAATGCGATCGACCACGGCATCGAAGCGCCGGATATCCGTGAGGCGGCCGGAAAGGCTCCGCAGGCCACGATCACTCTGGCCGCGTACCACCAGGCCGGGCAGATCGTGATTGAAGTCGCCGACGACGGCCGCGGGTTGGACTGCCAGAAGATCCTGACCAAGGCCCGTCAGAAGGGCCTCGTCGAAGGCGGCGCCCACCTTTCGGAGAGCGACACGTTCCGGCTGATTCTCGAACCGGGCTTTTCCACCGCGGACCAGGTGACCGATATTTCGGGCCGCGGCGTGGGCATGGACGTTGTTCGCAAGCAGGTGGAGAAACTCAGGGGCCGGATTGAGATCCACTCGCAGGCTGGACAGGGCACCACATTCCTGCTGAAGTTGCCGCTGACCCTGGCCATCATCGACGGTCTGGTGGTGACCATCGGCCGCCATCGCTACATCGTGCCCCTGTTCGCGGTCAGGGAAATGTTCCGTCCCGCCGCGGAGTCGATGTTCAGCGTCCAGAATCGCCAGGAGATGGCGCTGGTGCGCGGGCGGCTGTTGCCCGTATTGCGGTTGTACAAGCGGTTTGGCTTGGCTCCCCGAACAGAAGACCCGTGCCAGGCTTTGCTGATCGTGGCCGAGACCGAGGGGCAACCGTTCTGCCTGATGGTGGACGATCTCATCGGCAAACAGGAGGTCGTCATCAAGAGTCTTGGGGAGGGCTTGGGCAAAGTTCCCGGCGTCGCCGGCGGCGCGATTCTCGGCGATGGCCGGGTCGGACTCAT
>JBEKHU010000615.1:0-3065 GCA_050012115.1 Bryobacteraceae bacterium
GGGCACGTGGCTCCTGTTTCGGTTGGGCCTGGGCACGTGGCTGTTGTTTCGGTTGGGCCTGGGCACGTGGCTGTTGTTTCGGTTGGGCTTGGCCGCGCTCCTGCGGTTTCGGCGCGGCTTGCCTAGCCTCTGGCTTGGCCTGCGGTTCCTTCTGCTCTTCGTGCTGCGCGTAGGCAGGGACAAGCGCCCCGAGAAGCACAAGAATGGCAGTGGTACTAATAACTCGAACGATTTGCATGGTCGTCATCTCCATTAGAAGTCGCTATAGAATATGCACGCCGACGGCCAGTCCGTCTGAATCATGATCTGCCGCCTCTGCCGCCTCGGCCTTGGTCTTGTGCAGTCATGGGTGGAATCCTGTCTTGGTTCCACAGTGAGGAGATACCGAGCGCCCATGGGACGAGTCCTGCACTTCCAACGGCAAATCCTGCACTGGCTTCACCGGTCAGGCTGCTGGCTTGACAGGCCTCATTCAGGCCCGCGGACGCCTGCGCCAGGTCAAGTGCGCCCGTCACACCGCTGTGCCAATCTTGTCAAAACGCTTGAATGTCACCTGAGCGAAGTATCTCGGGGGAGAGGGTGGGCCCAGTCCTTTAGAGCTGGGTCTGTCACAGACCAACTTCGGGGACCACCCCACCCACGGACCGAGTATCGAGCAGTTCCGCTCTTTCCAGATTGCTGAGTCGCTCTCAGTTCGACGAGGTGGCCTTTTGCCCCTTCACCTGCAGCTCGTTCACCACCTGCCGCACGTTAGGAACCGCCGCCGCGACTTGCTCGGCCTGCGCGCGCTTCGATTCAGAGTTGACATCACCAGTCAGAGTGACGACGTTATTCTTAACAGAGAAGTTCACGCTCTTGCGAAGCTTCGCTGTAATGAGAGCCGCATCCAGATTGCTCTCAATGCCGTTGTCCAGGTCCGAGTTCACCTCTTTCGCTTGGTGTTCGGCTCCCAGTGGAAGCACTGCAATCTGGTTCGCCACCACTTGAGTCCCCGCGTAAGTCCTTGCAATGGTCTCGGCTTGGGACTTGTCAGCGTCTGTTGCGACGTGCCCGCCCAGGGTCACGACACCCTTGTCACGATCCTGACTGACCGAGACATCCTTGAAGCCGGCCTGATCCAGCGAGGTGCGGATGCTGGCAGACACATCGGCTGACTTCGTGGACGTCGTTGAGCACCCTATCATCGTCCCGGCGACAACTACCGCCAGCGACAACAAACATAGTTTGAGAGTTTTCATAGTTTTCCTTTGACACGTCATTGGTCCGTCTCCTGTCAGGGCATGTGGAGGACCAAACGTCCCTGGGCGAAACTCACCAGCCCGGCTCCCGGCAAAACGGCCAAATGCGCGGGCACCGTGCTTTGGGAGCGCCAGCAGTGGCAACAGTATGGGGTCACAGCGCGAGCCGCCGCGGAATCAGTCATCGAGAACGAAGCATCATCGCTCCGGGAATCTGCGGGCTACTTTGCCGGTGGCGAGGAGCAACCCACTCCTTCCGGTCGACAGCAATTCCTGCATTCCGCGCGGCAAGAACTGCATGATCCGATAGCTCAGGAGGCAAGACGGGATTAGAGAGATTCTCGGCTTTGGCGCTGCGTCGCCTGTCTCTCAGAATGTGGCAAACATAGTCATGAAGCGAGACGACAGCCGCGTTCTTCATGCAGTAGCGCGCCGATGGACCTCGAAATGCTCCTCCTTAAATCGCGTGCGATCGGCCGGCCGAGAATGTGCGGACGATGGTGACCTGTTACCCTTTCCGCTGCGCCGGGCCGGTGCCTAAGCGGTGGATCGTCAGGGCACGACAGGTGGTACGATAATGCGGGTCTTTCGGAGGGCGCCATTGCGGAGATCAACGCTCGAGACAAGAGTGGCGATAATTGGATGTCGGGAGTGATCTTGAAACACGCTTCGGTTGTTCCCGCGGCCCGGATTCTTGTCGTTGAAGACAACAGCTCCGATGTCTTCCTGCTGGATCGGGCTCTGAAGAAGCAGGATCTCCAATTCGAGTTGATACACCTGCTGAACGGCGGCGAAGCCCTCGCTTTCATCCGTAGGCAGGGGGCCTACGCGGACGCGGCAATCCCAAACCTGATCCTGCTGGACTTGAACCTGTCCAAGTACACCGGCGAAGACATTTTGCGCGAGATCCGAAGCGCCAGCCACCTCGGCGGCGTTCCGGTATGCGTGTGGAGCTCTTCCCGATCCCGGCGGGACGAGGCTCTGCTCAAAGACCTCGGAATCTCGCAATTCATCACCAAGCCCTCCGGTCTGGATCAATTCATGGAGATCGGCAAGACTATCAAGGACCTGCTCGCAGGCGCCAAGAGCGGCTGATGGCGGCTGGATGCCCGCCGTGCCGTATGGCGAGATCGAGATGGCGTTACAATTCAGTCAGTTGGCTGGCCGCCAACCGCCAGGACCAGGCGCCGCCGATCAGGATGCGAGAGTGGCACTCCGCGTGCTTTTTTGGTCGCGTTTCCGTTCCAGCGATGACGCCCGTTCGTCCCGGCGAGAAAGGTAATGGTGGGGTGTGGCAAAGAAGACTGGCAGTGGCCGGCGAGGCGAGGTCGCGAGTTCTGTGGGTGCGGGTGACTCACGTCGCCTGAAGCGACGAACCACCCCGACTGGGAAGACCCCCGCAGCAGCCGTAAGTCCTGTGTCTCCGCCAACGATCATCCGGCCCGCCGCCGAGGAACACGACGAACGCAGTTCCCTCCCGATTGTGGTTGGCGTAGGAGCCTCCGCCGGCGGACTGGAGGCATTCACGGAGCTGCTCAGCCATTTGCCGAACGATACCGGCATGGCATTCGCGCTGATTCAGCACCTGGACCCGAAGCACGAGAGCCATCTGACGGAGCTGCTCTCCAAAGCAAGCAAAATGCCTGTCTCCGAAGTGAAGGGCGAGACTCGCGCCGAGGCCAATCATGTCTACGTGATTCCGCCACGACGCAATCTGGACATCTCCGATGGAGTCCTTCATACCCCGCCCCGCCCGGACAGTGGCCGTAACATGCCGATCGACTTTTTTCTCCGCGCTTTGGCCGCCGACCGGGGCCGCAAGGCCAT
>JBEKHU010000616.1:0-3065 GCA_050012115.1 Bryobacteraceae bacterium
CGCCGATGAGAACGGTCCTGGGATCGACGGTCTGCAGAACCCGCGAAATGCCGACGCGGCCTACGATCAGTCCCAAGGCAAACCCCAGCGACAGGATCGTCATGGCGCGCTTCTCGGGCACGCCTTGCGCGATCAGGTGGCGCACCAGCCAGTTCCACACGCCGACTTCGCAAGCCACGTAGAGGAACAGCAGCAGCGCCGGCAGCAGCAACTTGGGATCGGCGAGCAGATTGGCCGCCATCCCGAAGTTGAACGACACTTGGCCGCTCGCCTTCGGATACGGTGCCACGATGCTCGCCGCCAGTGCCAGCATCGCCAGCACTGCCGCACAGAACGTGATCTTCTTCGTATCGGTCTTGAACAGGTTGGCCGCCACGAACGGCGTCACCAATCCACCCAAACCAAAAAAGAGATTCAGCAGGTTGGCGATCGAACTCGTCGTCATTTGGATGCCGCTCGCGATTTGCGAGTTCAGTCCGTTCGCGCCGGTCACCACCATGCCGCCGCCCAGGCCGAGCACCAGCATCGACAAGGAGACCATCATGTACCCGCTGGCGCCGTGCAATGCAATCAACGCCAACGCCACCAGCCCCAGGCCGAGCAACATGCCGACCTGCACGCCGAATATGTCCATCAGCGGGCCGCTGGAGAAAGAGCCGATCATCAGGCCCACGGCCTGAATCAGGGCAATGTTGCCGTTTTGCTTTGGGGAAAGCGAGAACTTCTTGGAGAGGTCCGGCAGGATCGTGCCCAACATGGCGGCGATCATGCCGTAAACGAAAATGCCGAGGATCGCAGCGGTGAACAACATGTTCACAAGACTCTATCAGATCGCGCGCATGTGTGGAAAAACGCGGAGCGGAAACGTGAAGTGGAGCCCGGAAGGGCCACGTCGCCAGTCAGCCGCCATCCCCGCGCGGTCCCGTCAACGCAATTGGTAGCTGACGAACGCCAGCCGGCGCCCGTCGGGCGACCAGGACGGCGTGTTGATCGTGCCCTGCCCGCCGAACAGCCGCGCCAGGATGGTGATCTTGCCGTCGGCCAGCGTCATCAGGCGCAGCATCACGTCCTTGTTCTCGGGATGCCCCTTGACGTCCTTTTCGAAGGACAGAAACACCAGCCGCTTTCCATCCGGCGACGGATGGGCGAACCAGTTGTTGTACTCGTCGTTGGTGACCTGCTCCTGGCCGCTACCATCCGGCTTCATGCGCCAGATCTGCATCGTCCCCGTGCGTTCGGAGTTGAAGTAGATGGAGTCGCCGCCGGGCGAGTACTCCGGGCCATCGTCCAGCCCCGGCGCAGTGGTCAGCCGCGTCTCCTCGCCGCCCTCGGCCGGAATTGTATAGATGTCGAATTCGCCGTCGCGCTGCCCGCAGAAGGCCAGCGTCTTCCCGTCTGGCGACCAGCCGTGAAAATACGACGGGGATTTCTGGGTGACGCGCCGCGGCGTGCCGCCCGCCAGCGGAACGACGTAAATGAGAGATTGGTGGTTGCCCTGCGATTGGTCGCTGATGGCCAGCATCGTGCCGTCCGGCGAGATGCCGTGGTCGTTGTTGTTGCGCGTCGCCAGGCCCGTGTCGATCGCTTCCGGCCGCCCGCCCGTGGACGGAATGCGGTACAGCCGTCCCTGGCTGTTGTAAATGATCGACGCGCCGTCCTTGGTCCAGTTCGGAGCCTCGATGCGCCCCTCCGTCGCGTACACCACGCGCCGGTCGCCGCCGGATACCGGTATCGTCTCCAGCGTGCTGTACAGCACCGGCTTCCGCCCCGCCTCCGCAGCTTTGTTCTCGAGCTCCAGATTCGAGAACACGGCCTTCTCCACCGCGTCCTTGTCGTGCGAGCAGACTCCGATGCCCACATAGTAGGGATCCTTCAGCTCGATGTGCGGCGAGCCCGCGGCCATCCGGAGTTCGCTGCCCTCACCTGCCAGCAGCATGTAGGCATAGTTGCCCTGCTTCACCAGGCGCAAACGCTGCGGAGCGGAAATGTTTGATTGCACTTCGTGGGTTGTGCCGCCTTTTGCCTCGCGAAACTGGATCGACGTCAGCCCCTCGCCATGCCGCGCCACGTCGGCGTACACCGAGTCGGCATCCAGGCTCTGGCGAACCATCAGCACGGCCTTGCGATGCGCGTTGCCCCCCGCCGACGGGAAAGCGATGTCGGCCGCAATCGTCACGTCGCCCGACACCTTCTTCCACACGAACTGAAAGGCGTCGGAGGTGAACCACATGTTCTCCCCGCTGCCGCTGACGGCGTAGCTCCCCTGCGAGGCGTCGTAATTCGCCGCACCAGGATGCAGCACGCTGCCCACGTCGGCGTGGCCTTCGAACACACCCACCACGGCCCCGGCATCCTGCGCCCACGCGACGCCCGGAATCACCGCGCACACCAGCGCCATAATTCCTCTCTTGTTCATGAGTCGGGACTCCCTTCCGCTCGAATCGATTGATTCGAGCTTATCAACGGGAAGGGATTGCCGGGGATGGCCGGCGGCGGTCCTCCACACGAAATCGCCAGCCAGCCCTCCTGGGCCGCCGGCGATTCCTGCGCGCTGCCTGGTACTCAGGCGAAGTGTGAAATGGGCGCCGCTACCCGCGGCGGCCCGTCAGTTTCTTGCGCAAAATCAGCACCGCCACCGCGCCGATGCCCAGCATCGCAAACGTGCCTGGTTCGGGAGTCGCATACTCGACCTGGACGTTCCGGAGATCGATGGCGCAGTCGCTCTCGAGGCCAATAGCGTAGTAGGTGAAAATCGAATTGGTCTGGACGGGCAACGTCCCTGTATGCGCCATTGCACCCGACGCGATCAGGGTTGCCCCTGCCCAGCCTGCCGTAGTGTTCGAGTTCGTGCCAAAGATCTCCCAGTTAGAGCCGCCGGTGATGTCCTTATACAGATTGAAGTTGATTTGGTAAATTGACCCTCCGCCCAGGGTGGTCTTGACGTTGGAAAAATTCAACAGGAGGCCATTGCTGGGTCCAATGTATGGGTGATCGGTGCCGGTCGCCAGGCCCAGGCCCTGAACACCGCCTCCATCAGTTGCCACGGCGAGGTTCACGGGAGTCGC
>JBEKHU010000617.1:0-3064 GCA_050012115.1 Bryobacteraceae bacterium
TGATCCATACTTTCTCTGTCGCGGGAATGCCATGGGTTCAATCTTGAATCCAAAGACCGCAGTGGCGGTTGCGCAGCTTGCTCTGCTCTTCGCCGCCCCGCCGCTCCAAGCGCAGATTCGCTTCTTGCCGTTCGGCGAAATCTCGCCGCAGGCCAAGACGCGCGACGAACTCGACGCAGTCGGTCGCGTCTGCGACGAGGCAGATTCAGAAGTGGTCATACGCCTTGCCCGCGCCTTCATCCGCGACTACCCCGAATCCGGTTTTCGCGAGTTCGTCGACATTTCTCTTCTCCACAGCTACGAACAAACCCGCGACGCGCCGCACGTGCGAGAGACTGCCGAGACCATTCTCCGCCTGAATCCCGAGAGCGTAGACGCGCTGCTCGCTCTTTCTGCGTATCGATTGGAACATACGGAACCGGGCGCAGCGACGCCGGGACTGCTGAGCGCACGCGAGTACGCGCAACACGCGCTCGAACGGATCCGCCGCATCAAGACGCCGGTGACCGCCAACCGTCAGCAGTGGGTGGCGACAAAAAAGTCGTTTTTGGGGAAAGCGTACCTGTACCTGGGCTTGGCTGCAGTACAGGAGAAAAAGCTGGACGAGGGCCTGCAGCATCTGATCGCCGCCACGGAGTTCGACCCGCAGGGCAGCTACTTTTATCGTCTGGCCGCGCTTTATGAGGCCCGCGGAAGCTACACGGAGGCGCTCGAATCCGCTGAGCGAGCGAAGCAGTTGGGTCCGGAGTTGGTAACGCGCCTTGCGGAGCGCCAAATCGCCCGACTGCGAAGCCGCACAAAAGAGCCAGCCAAGCGCTGAATCGGAGATGCGGCTAAAAAATGCGAGGCCCGGGGACATATTGGGCATTTTCCTGGCGACTATATTACAGATGGGAGTTGGATGGCACGTGTTTTACCAATAACGGCGCGCGTCCCACCATGGCGGGAACTGAATTCAGAGGAGACGTTCCTCTGCCACTATGACCGTCTCCTCACCTATGCCCTGTGCCTGACCAACAACAGCAAGCCGCAAGCTGAGGACCTCCTGCAGGACGCTTTTGTCGTCGCCATGCTGGGCCAGATCGATCTTGCCTCCGCGCACGATACCGAGAAATACCTTTGCGGGGTGCTGCGGCATTTGCACGTGTCCAACGTGCGCCGCGAAACACGCCGTTCGTTGGTGCCGCTGTCAGCGCTCGAGTACGACTCGCTCAGCCTGGCGCTGAACGCGCGCATCGAGGAGCGCGCCGGCTTCCAGGAAGAACTCGAACTCATTCTACGCCACGCGTGCGAACGTAAGAGCGTGTCGAAATCGGCCAGCGTGCTGTTGCTGCGTTTTTTCCTCGGCTTCTATCCCACGGAGATCGCGTACATCATCCACGCATCGCGGCGAAGTGTGGACCATCTGCTATGGCTGGCCCGCAAGGAGATTGCGCGGCATTTGAGCGAGGCAGAACGGCAGCCGGGCGCCGTGCTTCGGCCGGCGAGACGTTCGCCCAGCGCCGCCATCGCCAGCTACAGTTGGGGCCACTGCCCCGGATCGAGCGGCCTGCGCCGTCTGTATGAAAGCGCGGATTGCGTCACTATGCCTACGGAGGTTCTCGCGCATATAGTCAGTTGCCCCAAGTGTCTGAGTCTCGTTTGCCAGCTATTGGGCCTCCACCCGCCGGAGGACCGCTTCCCGACGGACACGATTGACCCGGATCATTCCAGCTCAGGAGGCGATAGCGAGGGACACGCCCCTGCGCCCGTTGTCTCGTCATCGCGCTCGCTCCGCGCCCGGCTGGATCACGCATTCCGTGAGGTTTTCGAGCACAAACCTAAAGAAATTCGCCTTGTGGTGAACGGATTCAGGCTCGCGACACACGCGCTAACGTCCGGCTGCAGCGTGTTCGAGGTTACCGGAAGAACCGATGAGCGCCTCTCCTTCATCGACGTCTTCAGTGAGCAGCAGGTCCGACTGGCGTTTCTTGCAATCCAGCAGCCGCCGGAGGGCGACCTGGAACAGCGGTCGGTAGCAAGGCTCAGCGACGGCCGCTTCATACGGCTTTCCGTGCACTTCACCGACATCACGCCGGTGATCAAAGTCCAATACGAAGACGCGAACTGGGAATCGGAATCGGTCTCGGAGAGCATAGTGATAGTGGATGAAGCTGCGCGCGTACCCGCCAGCCTAGCGCGTGAAGCGCGGGACACGGGAGCCATCTCCCGCCCCGGACGGCGCTGGTGGTGGCTGAACCTGCCGCGGGGTCCTCGTCGGAAGCTAGGCTTCGCCTTCGGGGCGGTGATGTTCCTGGTCATTGGCGCGGCGGTTGTCCACCGCATGACGAAGCCGCCCACGGTAAGCGCCAGTACTCTGATCGAGGAATCGACGCGGCTCGAGGCGTCGCTCGATATGCCCAAGAACGTAGTGGCACACCGAGCATTTCGAATCGAGAGCTGGCACACCGCCTCGTCGCGCCTGATCGCGAGCGGCCGCGTGGAGATCTGGGAGAACGCGGCGCGGCTGATGAAGGCGCGGCGGATCTTCGACGAGCAGAATCGCCTGACCTCGGGAGAATGGTCTACACCAAACGGCACAACCAGGTTCGAGTGTGGCGATTGCGACGAGAAAGCCGGCAGCGCTAAATCGTGGGCGACGCTGCCTGATGCATTGCAGGACGCGGTGCGGAACGGTCCTTCCGCGGGCTATCTGGCACGCTTGATCGCCGACCCGACTGCGCTTACCGTCCAGGAATTCGCCAACGCGTACGAGATCCGGTATGAGAAGGCCTCCGCCCCGGGCGCCGTGATCGTGCGCGCCTCGTTGTTGCTGAGCCGGAGCGATCTGCGTGCGATTCAGGAGACCATCGTTTGGCGCGACACGTCGGGCGAAATGAAGGAGATCCGTGTGGTCGAAACGCGCTTCGAGCGCAAGCCGGACGAACTGATGCCTCCCACGGTCTTCGTCCCGGATAAGCAGTTGACCAAGGAAGCACGGTCGGTACCGCGTCGTAACTCCAAGCAAGGCGTGTTGATGCAGCCTCCGCTTTTATTCGGCGAGCCGGCGCCCTCGCGCGTGGAG
>JBEKHU010000618.1:0-3049 GCA_050012115.1 Bryobacteraceae bacterium
GGTCAATAGAGAGAACAACAGCAGGAATACGCAGATACCTCTGTGCATGGATGTCTCCTCCATCGAGATGGACTCTGTCGCCAGGGATTTCCATTTCGGACTCCCGGGTCGCGCTCAGTATATCGAAAGAAACTGTCTTTTGATACCATCAAGTGCGCATTTTTCCCGGTGCCGTTTTTGCCCCACAAGGCGCAGTCGCAGGCCTGCCAGAGAAGGTCTCGACCGGAAATGGCGTCTTTCCAGCGCAGGCTTGCGTTGCTAGCAGCCCGCACGGAAATGCGGGATTCAACGACCGGCGCTAGCGGATCTGCGAGCCGGGGAGCGGCGACAGCAGCATATTGGTGATGTTGGAGACGGTCTCGCCGTCGCTCAGGCCGGGGGTCGAAGAGATCTTCTTCCATTCGGGGCTGGTGCCGAAGGCGTGCCAGTTGGCGTCGCGCGCGGCAAGGTTGTCGAAGGCCACCATATAGGTGAGGCTGGGCATCTTCACGCCGGCAACCTGCTCGCCGAAGAACACGGGCACGAGGCCGCACTTGCGGAAGAGGTCGATCTCGCCGCCGCCCTCAAACATGCCGATCTTTTTCTTGAGCGAAAGAGGGGTGTTGGATTCGTAGGTGCGGAGCTCGAAGACGCGCGGGGCGCGACCGGGTTCAGACGGCGGGACCTCGATGCCGGGAAAGCCGGGGAAGCCCTTCAGCAGGGTAACCTCCTGGCGCTGGAACAGCAGCGGCCCACTGGAGGCCTTTTCGGCTTCCTTCAAGAATGCCTCGTCCTCCATAACCTTCCCGTGAGCCTGGTCGAATGCGTCGAAGGATGGATAGGCGGCCAGGAGCAGCAGGAATGGCGCGTCGGGGGCGACCTGCGGGCTGAAGAGACCGATGGGACCGGCGCCGGCCTTGATAAGGGCGGGCACGTACGCGCGGGCGACAAACTCGGTGAGGCGGCCGCGCTGGTTGTCGGTGGTGTTGCGCAGCAGAAACTTGCGGAGCTCGAGGGCCATCGGCTTGACGGCCGCGGCGCGAATTGAAAGAGAGGAAGCCAGGGGGGCGACAGCGGCGCCCGCGACGAAACTGCGGCGATTCATATCGTCCAGGATCGTATCACAGCGGTGGGGCCGGGACGGAGACCTCGACGGGTTTGGAAAACACGGGGGACAGACGGCTGAGTCCACACGGCGCAGCGGAGACAAAGCGTTGATAGAAAGATCTGTACGCGCCTAGGACAGAGTCGTCAGTCCCCGGTTTTCCGGGCATCAGGCGGCCGGGGTCAGGCCGCCAAAGCGGCGGTGGCGGCGGTGGAACTCGGCCACGGCGTCGCCCAGCTGATCGGGACCGAAGTCGGGCCAGGGAACGGGAGAGAAGTAGAGCTCGGCGTAAGCGCATTCCCAGAGCAGAAAGTCGCTGAGGCGCTGCTCGCCGCCGGTGCGGATGAGCAGATCGACATCGGGCGCGCCGAGGCGGCGGGCGATCTCCTCGCGGCTGGCGGCGCCGGGCCGGGCGGCCTCGACCAGCGCGTCGCGGGAGGAATAATCGATGGCCAGGCGCACGTGCAGGCGGCGGCCGGCGGCAGTGTCGCGCTCGGCGCGCTCCAATACGGCGCACAGAGAGGGCGGCAGGCGGTCGCGGCGCCCGATGGCAGTCAAGCGGATGCCATGCCGCACGCAGCGCCGGGCCTCGTCGTGCAGGGCCTGCCGCATCAGGGTCATGAGGGCTTCGACTTCCACGCGCGGGCGCTTCCAGTTATCGGAGCTGAAGGCGTATAAAGTGAGCGTCGAGATGCCGCAACGCGGCGCGGCCTCGATGTTGGCACGCAACGCGCGCGCGCCGGCGCGGTTGCCCTCCTGGCGCGGCAGCCCGCGCGCAGCGGCCCAGCGGCCGTTGCCGTCCATGATGATCGCGGTGTGAAGCCCGTCCATGGCGACCTCGTCAGCGGCGGCCGCGCATCGCCCGGACGAGCGCTTCCATGTGGTTGAGATAGAGTTCGAGCGCGGCGCGGCCCTGGGCGGTGAGCCGGTACTCGGTCTTCGGCACGCGGTCCTGGAAGGACTTTTCGCAATCCACGTAGCCGGCGTCTTCGAGCTTGCGCGCGTGGACGCTGAGATTGCCGTCGGTGGTCTCGAGGAGATCCTTCAATTCGCGGAACGTCAGGGAAGGCGTGGCGGCGAGGGCGCTGATGATGCCGAGGCGCAACTTCTCGTGGATGAGACGGTCGAGTTGCGGCAGGTCCTCGCGCACGGAAACGAGGGCCGGCTTGGGCGCACGGCCAGGTTTCGCCGGGGGGTCCGCTGAATGCTTGCGAACGGGTTCAGCCGCCATAGCGCCTCCAGATCCAGAATCCAAATACAATGTGCAGGCCGCCGAAGCCGCAGGCCAGAGGGAGGTCGCGCCAGGCCGCGGGCAGGGCCAGGGCGATCGCGCCGAAGGCCAGAAAGGCCAGCCCCATGGCGGGGACCACGCGGACGGAGAACGTGCCGGCAGAGGTGATCGCCACGCCGTACAACAGGAGCCAGGCCGCGGCGACCAGACCGTCCAGCCCTGCCTGGTGCAGCGGCGCGGTAAGGAGTCCGCCGGCGACGACGGCGGGAATGAAACACGCCGCGAACTTGCGGGCGGGCGCGGAGAGCAGGTTCGAGCGCTGGCGGCGGGACTTCAGATACATCGCAACGACGCCGACGGTGGCAGCCAGTACCAACTCGGAGAGCCAGACCTGGAGCCAGGCGTCGGGCGTACTCCGGCGGGAGGCGAGCCAGGCCGCGGCCAGCGCCGTGAGGCCCATGCAGACGCCACCGAGGCCGGGCACGGCGGTGAAGGAACCGGCGCGCTCCATGGCGGAACGGATGTAGTCCAACTGATCGAGCGCGTGGTCGCCGATAGGCTCGGGGGAACGAAGGGGCCGTACCACTCCCATGACTCCATGGCAGCACCGATTCTGCCGATTGTCAAGTACTTTACGTTACAGAGTCGAAAATGAGTATCGAGGCACGCGCCCGCGCGGAGAGAAGCACCGGGGCAGCGTCCTGAGCCGGAGATGTATCGAATGAACCGAGCAG
>JBEKHU010000619.1:0-3044 GCA_050012115.1 Bryobacteraceae bacterium
CATTTCGGTTGGTCGCGCCCGGGGAGAAGAGACCCGCGCGGTGGGCGTGGCAGGTGACGGCGCTGCGCATCAAACAAGCGAATTGAAGTCCCCACAGAGTTGCCGCGGAGCCCACTGGCGCCTTTGCCCGATTCCGCGCACGCTAGCCAGGCACGTTTTGACGTGCGCGCTCTGCATTCTCGCGGCGCTGAATCCATCGTGGCGCGCGCATTCCCAATCCCGCGAGAGGGGGCGTCCTTCCTGGAGTTCTTTCCGCGGTCGGCGTGCCGCATGCGCGGAGTCTATGGACAATACTTGAGGTGATTGAAACTCTGCAGATACGCCGTCATCGCCGGCAATCCAAGCGAGGCCCGGCGCTGATCCAGACCAGCCGGATCCTCAACCTTGGAGGGCTCCCATTTCCCCGGTGCGGCGCAACTGCCTTGCGTACCGTAGCGCTGCGGTTTGCCCGCATTCATGGCCACCCGATCATACAGGTTGGCGTAATTGCTCGCATTCGTTTCACCGCTCGGGTAGAGCGTGGCCAGAATGGCGAGCACTTCTTGTTGGAAGGCGGGGTCCCGGTCGGAGTGCTGCACCAAGACCCAGGCATGCATATCCGCCTTCTCGCCAAATTCGCTTACCGTAAACCATCGGTACAGCTTCAGGAGTTCTTTGAGTTCCGCGGTGTCGGCTCGCTCGAGGGCGATGATTCGTTGGGCGAGCTTGTGTGTGTAGTATTCGCGCGCCGCCGGGCTCCACTCAGCCGGTCGGATTTTGATGAAAGCGCCGAGAGCCTTCTGATCCACATCGTACAGATGCGCCAGCCTCCGCTTGACCCATTCCTTGTCCTGCGGCTGGGGCGATTCCGTGAAACGCGCCTGTTCCGCGGAGATCTCCGCGAAGACGCTCTCGAGAGCCCGGTCCAACTCCGGAAAGGCCGCGGCGGGCGGTGGTTGTGCCCAACCCAGGCCGCATGGAAGGAGGACGGCCAGGGCGAGGGCGAGTAGGCCTGCGTTCGTAGAGCGGTCCATCGCCCTAGACTCTAACATGGCGCCGATTCCCAGGGTCCATTGCCAGCCCGGAAATCCGGGAAAGCGGCGCTGAATCCGTCACGCCGCTTTCGTCTTCCTCGCTGGCCTGGGTCACCCTGGAACGGCTTGTGGTAGTCGTCCGCAGGGCGCTGCCGTCCGTCGCTGTCCGGGCTACAGCCGCGCCTCCCGCCGCCCCGCGCGTGGACGGCCTTCACTTGCCTGACAGAACGTCCTGCTAGTGTAAATATATTATGGCCACCACAGTCTTGCAGACTGCCCCGACTGTTGAAAAGGGCGCGCCGCATCCCCTGGGAGCCACGCCCGGGCCGGAGGGCGTCAACTTCTCGCTCTTCTCCGGAAACGCGACCGGCGTCGAATTGCTGCTATTCGACCGGCACGACTCGCCGGAGCCGTCGCAGATGATCCGGCTGGATCCGTTCGTGAACAAGAGCTTCCACTTCTGGCATGTGTTCGTGCGCGGGCTGCAGGCCGGGGCGCACTACGCCTATCGCGTGGAGGGGCCGTTCGATCCGGCGGCGGGACAACGGTTCGACCCGGCCAAGGTGCTGATCGACCCGTACTCCCGCGGCAACACCGACACGCTGTGGCACCGCGCTCCGGCGTGCGCGCCGGGCGACAACGTCCGGACCGCGATGCGCTCAGTGGTGGTGGATCCGGCGGGCTACGACTGGGAAGGCGACCGGCCGCTGAACCGCCCGATGGCGGAGACCATCATCTACGAGATGCACGCGCGGGGCTTCACGCGGTCGGCCAGCGCGGGCGTGCGGCATCCGGGGACGTTCGCGGGCATCGTAGAGAAGATCCCGTACCTGCAGGACCTGGGCGTGACGGCGGTTGAACTGCTGCCGGTGTTCGATTTCGACGAGAAGGGCACGTTACGCGAGGTGGACGGCCAGGCGCTCGCCAACTACTGGGGATACAGCACCATCGGGTTCTTCGCGCCGCAGTGCTCGTATTGCGTCTGCCCCGAGTCGGGAAGCCACCTGAACGAGTTCCGCGACCTGGTGAAGGCGCTGCACCGGGCGGGGATCGAGGTGATTCTGGACGTGGTGTTCAACCACACCGACGAGGGCAACCACCTCGGACCCACGTTCTCTTTCAGGGGCATCGACAACCGCGACTACTACTTTCTGGTGCCCTGGGATCTGCAGTATTACATGGACTTCTCGGGGTGTGGGAACACGTTCAACTGCAACCATCCGGTGGCCCAGAAACTAATCGTGGAATGCCTGCGCTACTGGGTGAGCGAGGCCCACGTGGATGGCTTCCGTTTCGACGAAGGCTCGATCCTGTCGCGCGGCGAGGATGGCCTGCCGGCGGAGCATCCGCCGGTGGTCTGGCAGATCGAACTGGACGACGATCTGGCCAACACGAAGGTGACGGCCGAGGTCTGGGACGCCGCCGGGTTATACCAGATCGGCCACTTTCCGGGCGACCGCTGGGCCGAGTGGAATGGCCGCTACCGCGACGACATCCGGCGGTTCGTCAAAGGCGACCCGGGCGTCGTGGGGGCCGTGGCGTCGCGCATTGCGGGCAGCGCCGATCTGTACCAGAACCGCGGGCAGTTGCCGGTCAACAGCATCAACTTCGTGAACTGCCACGACGGCTTCACGCTGAACGACCTGGTGTCCTACAACGACAAGCACAATGAGGCCAACGGCGAGGGCAACGGGGACGGCATCAACGACAACCTGAGCTGGAATTGCGGCGCCGAGGGAGAGAGCGGCGACCCGGCGGTGAACGCGCTGCGGGAACGGCAGATCCGCAACTTAGCGGCGATCCTGCTGCTGTCGCGCGGGGTACCGATGTTTGTCGCGGGCGACGAGGCGCGCCGCACGCAGCAGGGCAACAACAACGCTTACTGCCAGGACAACGAAGTCAGCTGGTTCGATTGGACGCTGCCCGAGAAGAACGCCGCGCTGGTGCGCTTCTGGAAGGGCATGATCGGCTTCCGCAAGCGGCACGACGCGCTGCGCCGCGGCGAGTTCTTCTCGGGCGCGGTGAATGAAC
>JBEKHU010000620.1:0-3040 GCA_050012115.1 Bryobacteraceae bacterium
CGCAGCTGCGAGGAGAAGTCGAAGTATTGCGCGAGGAAGCGGTCGTACTCCGGGAGTTGATCCGGCGGCAGCCGGCGGCGCATCAAGTCAAAAAGATCGGTCTTGGGATTGGGCAGCACGGCCATGTTCGCGGGTGAGATAAACACCAGCGCCTTCACGTGTTCAGGGAACTCCGTAGCGTAGAGCGCGGCGATAAAAGCGCCGAAGGAGTGGCCCGCCAATACCAGCTTGTCCCGGCCGAGAATGCGCCGGATGCGCTCGATATCGGCGACGTGCGCAGCCAGGCCCAGCGCGCCGTTCAGCGCCTGCATGGATTGGTAGAAGTTGCCGCCCGCGAGCTTGGTAATGGGACGGCTCGAGCGGCCGCAGCCGCGCTGGTGGTAGTAGAGGAAGCGGTACTTGTCCGCGAGAGCTGCATTGGCCTTCCAGCTCTGGTTGTGGACGAAGCCCGGCCCGCCGTGGATGGTGAGCACGTCCTCGCCTGCGCCCTGCTCGAAGTGGAAGAGATCGATATCGGAGGCGACTTTCCAGAATTGCGGACCGGCGCCCGCCTGGATAGGCGGCGCAAGCGGCTCACGCAGACCCTTGCCGGCGCGCACGTCGCCCGGGTGGTACAGCGGGCCGCTCATCAAATCAAAGATGATCCACCCGGCGGTGACGATGATCAGGACGACGACGATGACGATCCAAATGCGAAGGCTCATGCTCCCTCCAGGCGCACAGGAGCGGGCGCCGCGCTGCGCGCAAGCTGCTTTCAAGAACGAGACTAATCCAATTCGTCAGCACGCGCTTAATCGATTTTGCGATATTCTGTGCGGCTTGGAGCGGAGGGGGCGGGCTCTTCCGCCGGGATGAGTCCTGAGGCGGCAAGGAGCTATCGAGGCAGCTCGTGGAGCAGGTCGCGCAGAAGCTCCTGCAGCAGGGGCGTGCGCGGGAATGGGTGGCCGGTGTACTGCCGGAAGCCCTCGGCGGCGTCGATGCCAGCGAGCGCGCCGCAGGCGCGCGTCCACTGTTCCATCGTGTCGAGGTAGTCGTCCATGCCGTGCTGGCGGCGCAACCATTCGCGTTGCGAGGCGTGGCAGGCGAGCAGGTCGCGCTTGAGCGGGAGTTGCGCGGCGACGTCGATCAGAAAATGGGGGCGGATGGGGCGCTGGTCGCGATCAATCCCCTCGGTCGGGTCCATGAAATAGAGGTGCGGGATGCGATCCGTGGCCGGCGCGGGATCGAAGGCCGAGGTGTCGTAGTTTGGGCACGACACGGCAAAGCTGGCGTCCTCGACCAGGCGGCTGGCGGCCTCATGATCGCAGTGGTAGTCCAGGGGCGAAGCGGTGAGAACCAGGTCGGGGTGGAAGCGCCGCAACAGCGCAGTGACGCGGCGGCGCCCTGCATCGTCAATGAAAATGCCGAGGTCGTGAAAGCCGCCCCAGGCGTAGTCGGCACCGATCAGGCGGGCGGCATTCCGCGCCTCGACGCGGCGCATCAGGCCGAGTTCCTCGGGGCCGTACTCGGTCGAGCCGCAATCGCCGTCGGAGAGCGACACAATGGTCACCGTGTGCCCGCGCGCGGCCAGAAGCGCGAGCGTGCCCCCGGCCAGAATCTCTACGTCGTCGGGATGGGCGTGGATGGAGAAGATGCGTTGGGACATCGTTGGGGCTTCCGTAAGAATGATAGCGAGGCCGACGGGGGCGGCGCGCCGCACCCGGTTAGGAAGGGATCCGCAGTTGCATTCCGCCGCGAAGCGTCATATAAGGAGCATGGGGTCCCAAACGAGACTATGAACCGGCAGAAGCTTCTTATCCTATCCGCCTCCGTCCTCCTGGCGCTTTTCACGGGCTGCTCGACTGAAGCGCCGAAAGAGGCCGCCACGAAGAAGGAGGTCAAACCCGTCGCGCCCGTCACCGGCCAGACGGCATCTTTCGAGATGTACAAGGTGGCGCGCCTGTGGGCGGGCGACGCCGCTTTGCTGAAATTGGAGAATCTCGACATCCCCGAGGCCAAGCCGGAGCCCGGCAAGTACGGCGCCTGGAAGGCCACGTTCGCGTCGTTCCAGAAACGGCTGAAGCGCGAGTACATGTATTCGGTGGCGGAGTCCTCGTCCGGCGCGCACAAGGGCGTTTTCCCCGGCCCCGAATTGCCCTACGTCCCGATTGGGGCGATCCGCATCTTCAACTTCGTCGACGTCAAGACCGACACGCCCGAGGCTCTTGAAAACGCGAAGAAGCAGAAGGACATAGCCGATTTCGCGGCCAAGCATCCGGAGTTGCCGGTGCAGTTCATACTGGAGTGGAGCCTGGTAACACCCAGGCCGGCGTGGCGCGTGTACTGGGGCGCGACCGTGTCCACCAGCCAGGCTTCGGTCTTCATCGACGCCGGCGACGGCAGGTTCCTCAAGAAGCAGCGCTAGGCACCGCTTCGATCCAACTCGCGTGGCGGCTCAGCCGTGACGCGCGCCGGCGCGTCCCCGCCTCACCACACCCGGCAGACCGGCTGGCGCACCATCGGCTGCCCCACTTTGCAGCTGAATGCCTGGGCAAACTCCGGCATGTTGGAGACTACTCCGTTGATGCGGTACTCCAGCGGCGAGTGCGGGTCGGTCAATGCCCATTCGCGCTTCATCTCCGGGCGGGCGTCGCCGCAAGCCCACTGCGCCATGCCGATGAAGAAACGCTGGTCGGGCGTGAACCCGCCGATGGGCTCGAGCTTCTGGCCCTGCGTGGCGTGTTTCCAGGCGTAGTAGGAGAGCATCGTTCCGCCCAGGTCGGCGACGTCCTCGCCCAGCGTCAGCTTGCCGTTGATGTGGATGTCGTCGACGGCGATGTAGCCCGAATACTGGTCGGAGACGCACTTGGCGCGGCGCTCGAACTCCGCGGCGTCCTTCTCGGTCCACCAGTCCTTCAGGTTGCCCTGCGCGTCGAACTGGCGGCCCTCGTCGTCGAAGCCGTGCGTGAGTTCGTGGCCGATGGTCGCTCCGGTGTTGCCGTAGTTGGGCGCGTCGTCCAGCTTCGGATCGAACAAAGGTGGCTGCAGCACGCCGGCCGGG
>JBEKHU010000621.1:0-3029 GCA_050012115.1 Bryobacteraceae bacterium
CGCCGCCTCCGCCGTGGTGAGTTCTTCCACATCGCGCAGCAGGACGACAGAGCGGTAGGACTCGGGCAGTTCGCTCAGCGCGGCGCGCAACTCGCGGCCCAACTCGGCCTGCAGCAACTGATTTTCGGGCAACGCGGCGTTGTCGGGCACCCGGCTGGCGAGTGCGGACCCATCCGAGTCCGGGCCGGGCATCAACTCGTCCAGGGAGAGTTCCCGTCCGGGCGCGTAGACGCTGCGGCGCCGTTTCATGAGGCAGTAATTTCTGGCGATCCGGAAGACCCACGCCTTCACCAGCCGCGGGTCGCGGAGCTGATCGAAACTCCCGAAGACTTTCAACAGTGTGTCCTGCGCCACTTCCTCGGCATCCTCGCGCTGCCCGCACATCAGCCACGTGTATTGAAACACCTTGGACTGGAAGCTCTCCACAAAGGGAGTGAAGGCCCCCGCATCGCCCGCCAGCAGGCGTCTCGCCCATTCCACCTCGGGACTTTCCAGATCGGCCACGCCCCCATCGTAGCGGCTTTCCAGCGGCGCCTACGCGCTCCGCGCCGGTCAGCCACCCAGGTACGTCAGCGTGAGTTCCATAGCGTGTCCCCGCTACCGTGTGATGCAGGCCAGGCGCACAACGTGACATGTCACCATTCGCGTCCGGCAGCATCATCGTCATTAGAAACCGAAGCCGCGTTTCAACGGACGAAGCCATGCACATGTTGATCCAAAGATTGCTTTTCTTCTCGATTCCCTGCCTGGGAGTGTTGGGGCAGGAACCCCTGAGCCTGCAAGAGGCCGTGCGGCAGGCTCTGGCGCGGCACCCTTCGATGGAGGCGGCCACGGCGCGCATCCACGCCGCCGAAGCGCGCATCGCACAGGCCCGCAGCGGCTGGATGCCCCACGCAAGTTACATGGAGAGTTTTCAAAGTGGCAACAACCCGGTCTACGTCTTTGGAGCGTTGCTCACCCAGCATCAGTTCACCGCCGCCAACTTCGATATCGGTTCGCTGAACCGTCCGGGCGTGCTGAACAACTTCCAATCGCAGTTGAGCGTGGACCAGGTGGTTTACGATTTCGGCGCAACGCGCGGCGCGGTGCGTTCGGCGGAACTCGGCCGGAAGCTGAGCGAGGAAGACCGGCGGCGCGCCGAAGTGGCTCTGATCGCCGCGGTCGCCCGCACCTATCACGGCGTGGCGCTGGCGGAACAGGGCCTGCGGCTGGCGGCGGAGTCTTTGAAATCCGCACAAACGGACCTGGAACGGGCGCGCACGCTGCAGAAGGCCGGCATGGCTACCGACGCCGACGTGCTCAGCGTGCAGGTGCATGCCGCGGCCATGGCAGAATTCCGCGCCCGCCGCGAGGCCGACCTGCGTATCGCCCACGCCGCGCTGAACGAGGCCCTGGGGCTGCCGCTGGATGCGCAGCACACCCTGACGACACCTGTCCAGGCGTCGCCGCCGGGGCAGGATTCCTCAGCCGAGTTGGAGCGCCTCGCCGCGTCCCAGCGTCCGGAAATGCACTCCGCCCGGCTCGGGCTTGAGCTGGCCTCCTCGCAGGTAGCAACCGCGAAATCTCATTACTGGCCCGTGATCGGACTCCACGGCGTCTTTGAAGCCGACCGTCAGGACTTTTACAACAAGGGCGGCGGCAACTGGATGTTCGCGGCCTCGGCGCGTTGGAACTTCTTCGACGGGAATCGCACGCGCGCCACCGTGGCCGAGGCCCGCCACATGAAGGAGGCCGCGGCCGCCACTGAGAAGCAACTGGATGCGGCGGTGCGCCTCGAGACCCGCCAGGCGGGGGCGGACCTTCAGGCCGCGCGCGAGCGCGTCACAGTAACCGCGGATGCCGTTACCCAGGCCGACGAGAGCCTGCGCATCATCCGTAACCGCTACTCGAACGGCCTGGCCACGGTCACCGATCTGCTGCGTTCCGAGACGGCCCTTGTGGAGGCCAAAACACGCCGGCTCGCGGCGCTGTACGACCAGCGCATCGCCGCCGTGCAGCTCGCCGCCGCCTCCGGTTCATTGAATGGAGATTCCGATGTTCTCAAATAGGATTGTTTCCCTCTACCCCGCGCTCGCTTTGACGGCACTACTGGCGGGCTGCGGCCCCGGCACTGACCACTCCAGGAAAGCGGAGCCGACCTCCGCGCCGTTGACCGTGACTGCGCAGCCGGCGGCCCTGGTCAACCTGCCGGAGACCTACGAGGCGACGGGCACCGTGCGGGCGCGCGTGACCACGCTGCTCTCCTCGCGCACCATGGGCCGCATCAGCGAAATCCGCGTGCAGCCAGGGGACACCGTGAAAGCGGGGCAGGTGATCGCCGTCCTCGACGCCCGCGATCTCGAAACAGCCTCCCGTCAGGCCAAGGCCGCGCGCGCCGAGGCGCAGGATGCGCTGCCGGAAGTGGACAGCGCCGTCGCCGCATCGCAGGCGCAACTGGAGCTGGCCGAAGCGACATTTCGCAGAATGAAGCTGCTCTTCGATGAGAAATCGATCACGCCGCAGGAATTTGACGAGGCACAGGCGCGCCTCAGGACAGCCCACGCCAGTTATGAAATGAGCCAGGCCAAACGCCGCCAGATCGAGGCCCGCATCCGCCAGGCCGACGAGAGCGTGACGCAGGCCGAACTGCAGGCCAGCTTCGCGCAGGTGACGGCTCCCTTCGCCGGCACGGTGATCGAACGCAAGGCGGAACCCGGCATGCTGGCCTCGCCGGGGACGCCCATCGTGGCTCTCGAACAAAGCGGCGCCTATCGCCTGGAAGCCGCGGTGGACGAGACCAAACTCGGCCGCATCCGCGTTGGGACGCCGGTTCGCGTAGGGTTTGACGCCTTTGACAAACAGACGCCCGCGCGCGTCGGCGAGATCGTGCCCGCGTTGGATGCGGGTTCGCACAGCTTCACCGTGAAGATCGATCTGCCCGGCCAGCCGGGCTTGCGCAGCGGTCTGTTCGGACGCGCGTTCTTTGAACTCGGGACACGCCGGACGCTCGTCGTTCCCGCGGGCGCGCTGGTCAACGATGGTCAGGTGGC
>JBEKHU010000622.1:0-3021 GCA_050012115.1 Bryobacteraceae bacterium
TGGGCACGCGGATCACCTCGTAGCCGGTACGGATGGAGCGGTTCCACGAACCGTGCTCGCCGGCGAAGACATCGCCGACATACTCGCTGGGGAACTGCTTGCCATCGTAGAAAGTCATTTCGAGGGAGGCATTGTGCGGCTGCAGGATCACGTCGGGCGTGATCACCTTGTCTTTCAACTCGGGGTGCTTGCCGGCGTGGCGGGGATCCTGGTGCGGGCCCATGTACCACCACGGCCAGCCGTAGAAGCCGCCCTCCTGAACATGGGTGATGTAATCGGGCACGAGGTTGTCGCCCAGGGCGTCGCGCTCGTTCACGGAAACCCATAGCTCGCCGGTGCGCGGGTGCACGGCGAGGCCCACGGCGTTGCGGATGCCGTAGGCGTAGACGCGGCGGCCGGTCCCGTCGGGATTGAACTCCAGCACATCGGCGCGCTGGAACTCGCGCTTGACGGTGTCGGGGTCGTCGACGTTACTACCGGAGCCGACCGAGACGAACATCTTCTTTCCGTCCAGCGTGAAGGCCACGTCGCGCGTCCAGTGTCCGCCGTGAGCGGGCAGTTCGGGCACGATCACTTCAGCCGGACCGCGCGCCTTCAGGTCGCCGTTGCGGTACGGGAAGCGCACGACTGAATCGGTGTTGCCGATGTAGACCCACTGCGGGTCAGCCCCCAGCGGATAGAAGGCCAGGCCGAAGGGCTGCTTCAAGCCGGTAGCGAAGGTGGTCACAGTCTGCGCCTTGCCGTCGGGGGTGCGACCGCGCATCACTTTGACGTCCTGGGCGCCGCTCTCGACGACGAACAGGTCGCCGTTGGGCGCGGTGCGGATGAGCCGCGGATTGTTGAGTCCCTCGGCGTAGAGTGCCACCTTGAAGCCCGGGGGCGCGACGGGCCATGCGCCGTTAGGACGCGGGACCACCTCGGGCCCGTTGGAGGCAGACTGGGTTGCAAAGGGCTCGGGCAGGTCAGCGAGCGTGATGTGGTGCGCCACGCCGGGACGCTGCTGCCGGTAGTCGGAAAAGACAACGTGGTCGGCGGGGGCCTGAGCCGCGTCGCTGCGGGTGGCAACGACATTCAAGGCGCAGACGAGAATCGCCGGAGCCAGGATAGGGGTCAATGATCGATGCATAGTCTTCATGATGTTTGAGAGCGGGCGGAGGTCACTTCTTCAGCAGTTCCGGGTAGGCCTTCTTCAGCTTCTGCAGCTTGGGTAGCGAGTTGGTCACGACATACGGCTCCAGCGGATGGTTCTGGACGTAGTGCTGGTGGTAGTCCTCGGCCGGGTAGAAGACATTCAGAGGCAAGATTTCGGTTACGATGGGCGCGCTGAAGACTTTGGCCTCGGTGAGCTGCTGGACATAGGCGCGCGCGATCTTCTCCTGCTCGGCGTCGGCGAACCAGATGGCGGAGCGGTACTGATGCCCCCAGTCGGGTCCTTGGCGGTCCTTGGTGGTGGGGTCGTGGGCAACGCTCATGAAGACCTTCAGGAGCGTGCCGTAGGTGATCCTCGACGGGTCGTAGACGATGCGGATCGACTCGGCGTGGTTGGTCTTGCCGGAACCAACGGTATGATAATGCGCGTCCGCCGCGTTGCTGCCGGTGTAGCCCGAGGTCACGCTGAGGACGCCCGCCAGTTGTTCGAAGACCGCCTCCGTACACCAGAAACAGCCGCCGGAGAGCACGGCCGTTCGCCGGCCCTTCGCGGCGGGCTTGGCCTCATCGACTGCCGGGTCAGGGAAGTGAGCGAGATCGACCGCGCTCGCGCGGGAGCACGCTCCGATGGCAAAGAGGACGATCGCCGCACAGGCGGTGAACAGGCGGCGGGTGTGAAACTCATGAATCATTGGTATTCCAGTTGAATTAGATGACGGGCGGGGGCGGATTTATGCGCAAATCTGGCGAAACCCGCACGGAAGATGAGCCGCAAGGCCCGAGCCCAGCCCGACGGGGGCCACATCCACGCCCAAGCAGTCAGCTTTCCTGTGAAGGTCCTCCGGAAGCTCCTCAAGCGTTCGAGGCTGTGAAAGTCCAATCGACACATTGCCGTTCGAATTCGGCACGGCTTCCCGTGCCATGGGACAACGCGACCCAAGCAACACAACGGGACACTTTGCCTCTCTGCATAGTGCCCTACGTGCGCTACTTCTGAGCTGACCGGTAGACCTGCACGTACAACTCGCGCACGCCAGATTGCGCATGCGCCCAGGCCTGCCACACCGAGGCGCACCAGTTCTTGATCAGCAGATCGCGTTCATTACCCGGAGGAGCACGCAATACGTCGAAGACGGTGATCTCTCCGCGACTCTCGGGGAGTGCGAATGCCGGCCAGTGCGTGCGCAACTTCGCCAGGCGCATGTGCGCGAGCTGTACGTGCCGGCCCGTGTAGCCGTGCTCCAGGCAAAGATACAGGCCGATGAGCGCGAACGCCACGGTCATGGGTTTGGTATCCGCGGTCGCCATTTGCGCCGTGAAAGCATCGACGGCGTACTGGTGGATAAAGTCGGAGTCGCGCCGGGCGAGCGTGTAGGCATAGAGCTCCCCGATGGCCTCTTCAGGTGTCATTTCCGGATTGCCCTCGCGCACGGAATCGTTCATCTGGCCTCCACGCTAGCCGGGATCTCCACTGTGCGTGCCAGAATAAGACGCCGCCGGTCAGCCAGAATCGCCGCGGAGTCTTCAGCGGTAGTCGGCCGCGAGCTTCAACTGCTCCTCCGGGGCCAGAGTCCGCTTTTTCGACCACACGGAGAAGGTGACGTGGGCGCCGCCCTTGGCGGACCAGCTCAGGGTCACGCGGTCGACCAGTTCCACGGGGAAGCGGTTGACGACCTCGCCCAAGCCCGACCGGATGAGCCGCCATTCTCCATTGGGAAGGTCCGACAATTTGTAGGTCTCCGAACCTTCCGGCGGTTCGCCGGGCTGGATGAGCTGCTTGTCTATCGCCACGCCGCCCACGCTCCGATAGCGTACCCGAGCCGCGTCGATGTCGCCGGGATCGAGTTCGGCGCGCATCACAAGGACGGCCTC
>JBEKHU010000623.1:0-3020 GCA_050012115.1 Bryobacteraceae bacterium
ATACTTCTTGGCCACCGGCAGTGAGCCTTGGAAGGTGCTGCCGTTGCCGCGCGCCATGTACTCGGTGCAAATGACGGGGCGGTTGTAAGGCAGCAGCCACTGAACACTCTTCTCGAACTCGGCCGGAGGGCCATAGTTGTGAAAAGAGATGATGTCGGAGTTCTCAATCTGGACGCGCGCCATGGCGGAGAGTTTCTCGGGCGCCGACCAGTCGCCTTCCCATACGCCGCTGGTCAAGGGCTGATCCGGTTGGACCTGGCGGGCCCAGGCGAAGACCTTCGGCAGCAGTACAATGACGGTCTGGACCTTGTCCCGCCGTTCGGCCTTGGCGGAACTAGAATCGTTCTTGTTGCTCGGTTCATTCCACAGATCCCAGGCCAGAACGCGGGGATCTTTGCCGAATGCGCCAACGACACCCCTTACGTAAGCGCCTAGCCGCGGCCACGCTGAGCGGTGAGCCAGTGCCTTCGAGCCAGGGCTCTGCACCCAGCCGGAGTTGTGCACGCCAGGCTTGGGCGAGGGCTGCTTGCCCAACCGCGGATTGGGATTCCAGCACGAATCGAAGAGCACGAACATCGGCCGGATGTGGTGCCTGGCGGCGATGGTAAGGAAGGTGTCGATGCGCTGGCGGAAGCCGGCGGCGTCCTGTTTCCACAGCAGGTCGTGGAGGAAAACGCGCATGGTGTTCATGCCGATGCTTTCCGCCCAGCCGAGTTCCAGGTCGATGCGTTGGGGGTCGAAGGTGTCCGCCTGCCACATTTCCAGCTCGTTGATGGCCGTGGAGGGAATGTAGTTGGCGCCCACGAGCCAAGGCTGATTTCGGTACCAGTCGTTGGCCTGCTGTTCGGTCCAACGGAGGGGTTGTTTCTGCGGACGAGCGAGGGGGGCGAACCCGGCGCTCAGAACGCAGAGCAGTAGAAGTGGTCTTTTCATTGGGTTGTGCCCGTCCCATTCTCTCCGAATCGGGGTTCCAGCGGCCAGGCGCTGCCAGGAGTCCAATTCGGAAACCTGCCGCGGGCGCCCGTTGTCCCGCCGCAGGCCCGATCCGCCGGCGGGAAGCCGGCAGGCGGGCGCGAGGGTGGTTGTGTACACACCAAACCAGTGGATTGGGGGTGATTTGCCCCACCCAGAAATGGGGTGTTCCATACCCTCACGCAGGTGTGGTCGCTAAACAGGAGGGAATTGGTTGGATTTCTCAACAATTTCACCTGCGACCAGATTGGAACGCGACATGCACTGAGTATCCCGGAGGTCTCTATGCGCATACCGCCCCTCGGGAGAACCAAGGGTAAGCTGATCGCCATGTTCGCGGTTGTGGCGATCTCGATCTTGACGGCTGGTTCGGTGAAACGCGATCTCGCGATAAAGAAAAAGGCATCTTTCGGACAGTCAAGCGTCATAAACTTCGTTCGTCCCGGGTTGGTGCTGACGGTTCTTTCGGCCAGCATCGGCACGGACGGTACCATGGCCGCGCGGATGTCCCTCACGGATCCCGAGGGTCTGCAATTAGACCCGGCAGGCGTGGCTACGCCGGGCGCCGTGACGGTAGCCTGCACCGTGGCCGTCCTGCCCAGCGGCTCAAATGATTTCGTTTCGTACACGAGTTTTCCGGCATCCAGTTCCACCAGCGGCAACACGACGACCGAGGTGTGGTTCGACGAGTCGGGTACCCTGAGTCCGGTGGGCGACGGCACCTACACCTACACCCTGGGTACCAAGGCCCCTTCCGGGTTTGATGGGTATGCCACGCATCGGGTAGGGTGCACATCCTCGCGCGACCTGACGTCGTTCGGGATGAGCACGTACTACTCGGCCGGCACGCTCGATTTTGTGCCCAACGGGACGCCGCCGATGAACGTCGAGGTCCACGTCGTCTCCCCCACCGGTCCGCTGTTCGCCTCCGGTGGCGCTACCGGCTCGGTGCCGACCGGACCCTGGGCGTACCCCGGGGGGATGTTCTACCTGATCGACAAGGCCACGGGCAACACGCTGGCCAGCCTCACGCTGCTCGCCAGCGGCACGCCTCCAGCGCCGACGGGCAGCATCACCTTCACGGCGACCCCCAATCCGGTGCCTGTCGGCACGAACGTCGTCACGATCAGCTGGAACATCTCGGGACCCTCGAACACCCACGATGTGGTGAGCACGGCGGCCTGTAACAGTTGCCACTACGATCTGAATTACCACGGCGGGCAAGCCATGGGTGTCGGTCTCTGCGTGCTGTGTCATACCAAGGCCGCCGCGGACCCGACGTCGGGCAATGCGCTGTATTTCCCGGTCATGGTGCATAAGATCCACATGGGCGAGAACCTGCCGAGCGTGAAGGCGGGCACACCGTATCAGATCTACGGCTACGGCGGCTCGGTCTCCGACTTCTCCACGGTGGCCGATCCCTCCGATCCCGGCCAATGCTCAACCTGCCACGACGCCAAGTACGGCGCGACGCAGGCTTCCTATTACTATTCGCAGGCCAACCGCGCGGCGTGCGGCGCCTGCCATGACGATGTGAATTTCGCGACGGGCCTGAACCACCCCGGTCTGGTGCAGGTGGACGACAGCGAGTGCACGCAGTGCCATGTACGGCAGGGCGAACTGCCGCTGGACGCCTCGATCACGAACGCGCATGTCAATCCGAGCGCTCTGATTCCGGACCAGTTGAGCTGGGTGCCGGGCATGGTGTTCGGCAACCTCCAAGTGACCAACGCCACGGCCGGCAATAAGCCGACCATCACCTTCACGGTGCAGGACAAGTCCGGCAATGCGATTGCCCTCACCGAACTCGCCAAGTCGCCGGGGCGCCTGGCGGCCGTTATGGCCGGCCCGGCGAGCGACTATGGCTACACCTCTTTCGGTTCCGACCAGACGACGCACGGTTACATTTCCGAGACCGTGACGAATGGCGGAAGCTGCGACAGCGGCGGCAACTGCACCTACACCTTCACTCACGCCATTCCGGCCAACGCCACCGGCACGTATTCCATCGGGCTGGAGGGCCGGCGCGCGCTGACCATTCTGCCCGG
>JBEKHU010000624.1:0-3016 GCA_050012115.1 Bryobacteraceae bacterium
CCGAAGCGGTGCAGTACCGCTCGCTCGACCGGGATTACTGGAAATAGCCTAGCCGAACCTCCGCGGCACTAATCGGGCTTCGACTATCTTACGGGCGGGTTTAGGCACCGGGAGGCGGGCCCCGTTGTTTGTGCATTCAACGTGGTCCGGCAAATCGAGCATTTGAAATGCCCCGAGGTTTGAGGGGCTAGGAGTCCGCCGGGAAGGATCGGCGCCGGCTCGGAGGTCGGTTACACGGCCGCTGGGCGTGGCGGGCACGCAGCATGCCCGCAGACCGGCGGTAACACCTCAAAACCCTGCCTGTCGCCCGCGTCCCGCCAAAGCCGCATGCGAACGGCCGGTCCTGTTTGGAGAGACTGTGATTCTGCTACCCGAAAGCGTAGTAGAGTGACGACATGACCAGGCTTCGCATTGCTGCTCTACTGCTGACGCTGGCCGCCGCTTCCCGTCTTTCGGCCCAGGATGCGACGGTGCAGGAGGAAAAGCAGACCTTCAAGACATATCCTTACTCCGGACCGGATCCGGCGCCCATCATGACCCGCTCCAGCATGTGGGGCAGCGGAGCGGGCCTCTACCCCTATTACTTCTTCGACGAGCTCAGCGCCGATGGTGTCAGCCAGGACCGCAACATCATCCGGCTGGAGAACGCCTACCTCAAACTGCTCGTGTCGCCCGCCGACGGCGGCAAGCTTCTCGCGGCCATCGAGAAGAGCACGGGCAAGGACTTCCTGTACTTCAACAAGGTCCGCAAGTACCGTCATATCGCCCATCGCGGGCCGTGGACCTCGGGCGGCATCGAGTGGAATTTCGGCCTCGTCGGGCACACGCCCGCGACGGCCTCACCTGTCGACTACCTGATCCGCAAGAACGCGGACGGCAGCGTCACCTGCGTCGTTGGAACGATGGATCTGCCCTCGCGGACCGAATGGCGCGTCTCCATCACGCTGCCGCCGGACAAGGCCTACTTCCTCACCGATGCGCTGTGGTACAACCCGCAGCCGCTCGAACAGTCCTACTACGTGTGGATGAACGCCGCCGCCAAACTCGGCCAGGACCTCGAGTTCATCCTGCCGGGCACGCGATACATCGCCCACGATTATTCGGAGCCAACCGAGCCATGGCCGCTGCTGCCGGACGGCCGCAGCCTCGCTCTGTACAAGGACCATCGCGAATTGGACGAGGGCGGCAGCTACTTCGTCCACGGCATGCTCCAGGAGGCCAACGGCGCCTATTGGCACGACTCGAATTTCGGCTATGGCCATTGGGCGCTGCACGAAGAAGTGCCGGGCCAGAAGTTCTTCCGCTGGCCGCTCTCACGCGATGGCGCGATGTGGGAAAACCTGCTCACCGACAGCGATGGCCCGTACTTCGAACCACAATCGGGCCGGCTTCTCGACCAGAACGACCACGAGTTCTTCGCGCCTTACACAACGGATCGCTGGCGCGAATTCTGGTTCCCCTACAAGGCGATCGGACCGATGGTGACGGCCACGCCCGCCGGCGTGCTCAACGCCAGGACGAACGGGCGGGAAGTCGAGCTTGGCTTCAGCGCGCTGCAGAAGACGGACGAGGACCTGGTGGTTCTGAACGGGGACAAAGAGGTCTTTCGTGAACACCTGCGGCTCGACCCCATGGGCATATTCGACAAGAAGCTCGCCGTCGAAGTTCCTAAAGGCGCGCTGCGGGTCCGGCTTGGTCAACAGTTGATTTACACCGACGACCCTCAGGATGGGCTCCTGAAGCGCCCGCTGAATTTCCACAACTACGACCACACTACCCTGGAAGGGCTCTACCAGTCGGCCGAGCGCTTCGAGAAGGCGCGCGATTACCGTTCCGCACTCAACCAATACCTGGAATGCATCCAGCGTGACCCCACGCACGTTCGCGCCCTGACGCGCCTGGCCGCGATTTACTATCGCCGGGCCGATTATTCTAAGGCGCTGGAGTACGCCCGCCGGGCGCTCGACTTCGTCATGTACGACGCCGACGCCAACTACTTCTACGGCCTGATCTCGCGCCGCCTGGGCGACTTCGTGGATGCCAAGGAGACGCTGGGCTGGGCCGCGCGCTCGATGAAGTATCGCTCCTCGGCGTATTGCGAGCTGGCGGAGATCTACCTGATGGAGGGCAACTCTGAGCGCGCGGGGGAGTACCTGCGGCGGTCGCTCGAATACGACGCGCATAACATCAAGGCGCTCGAAGTGCTGAGCACGCTTTCCCGTCGTGAGGGCAAAAAGGAACAGGCTCGCGCTACCCTGGCGCGGATTCTGGAGATCGATCCGCTGAGCCACTTCGCGCGCTTCGAGACTTACCTGTTGCAGCCGGACGCCGCCACGCTGAAGAACTTCCGCTCCATGATCCGCAACGAAATGCCGCACGAGTCGTACCTGGAGATCGCCTCCTACTACGTCAATCTGGGGCTGGACGAAGATGCGCTGCGGCTGCTCGATGTCGCGCCGGACCAGGCTGAGATCCGTTACTGGCAGGCTTACCTGTTGCGCAAGAAATCGCCGGAACGGAGCCGGACGGTGCTGCAGACGGCGTCCTCGCTCTCGCCCTATCTGGTCTTCCCCTTCCGCCAGGAGGCCATCCCGGTCTTCCAGTGGGCGGACCAGGCGCTGCCCGGGAATTGGAAAGCGAAGTACTATCTGGGCCTGATCGAGTGGGGGCTGCGGCGCGAGGAGGACGCCCGGAAGGAACTGACTGCCGCCGGGGACCTGCCCGACTATGCGCCCTTCTACGCCAGCCGAGCCTATCTCGAACGGGCCTCCGATCCGGCCCAGGCGCAGGCCGATTACGAAAGAGCGCGGGCTGTCGATCCCAAGGACTGGAGAAACTCGAAACGCCTGGCCGCTTACTACGCCTCGCGCGGCATGCATGACAAGGCTCTAGCTGTTGCGGAAAGCGCCTCCAAGCAATTCCCGAGCGAAGACGCCATCAAGGTGACGCTGGCCCGCGCCTACATGAACTCCGGCCGCTATCAGGAATGCCATGCCACGCTCGAACACGCGAACAT
>JBEKHU010000625.1:0-3015 GCA_050012115.1 Bryobacteraceae bacterium
GTGCTCTCGGCCAACGCTTACGGCAACAAGCCGCCGCGCCAGATTCAGTTAGGTCTGAAATACAATTTCTGAAAACGGTTGAGACCGCTACCCGCTTGCGACGGCGCCGCGGCGTCCGTTGCGCGCATGCGGCTGCCGCCAGCCCGGGCTGCCCGTCCGTGCGCGCATTCACCGGAATTCCAGGCGAGGCCGCTTGCGGGTTCCAGTACAATTCAAGGGGACAATGTCATCCAACCCTTCGCTGCTGCGGCAGCTCGGTCTGTATAGCGCGACCGCGATCGTCATCTCCAACATGGTCGGCCAGGGGATCTTTACGACCACCGGCTTCCTGGCAGGCGACCTGGGCGATCCGAAGCTGGTTCTGCTGATCTGGCTCACCGGCGCGGTTTTCGCCCTGGCCGGAGCTTTCTGCTACTCGGAACTGGGCGTCAACTTCCCGGCCTCCGGCGGCGAGTATGTCTATCTGACCCGCGCCTTCGGGCCGACCTGGGGCTTCATGAGCGGCTGGACCAGTTTCTTCGCCGGCTTCTCGGCGCCCATCGCCGTCTCCGCGCTGGCCTTTTCCGACTATGCCGGCTACTTCTTCCCGGCCCTGAAACAGGAGAGCGCGCGGTTCCATTTCGGCTCAGCCGCGTTCGGACTGCAGTTCGGCGGGGCGCAAATCGCCGCCGCGGCCATGATTCTGCTGTTCACCGTGCTCAACCTGTTCGGCGTCAAGTTCATCGCCCGCATTCAGAACACGCTGACCTCGGTCAAGATCATCGTGATGATCGGCTTTATCGTCCTGGGCCTGGCCATCGGCCATGGCAACTGGGCGCATCTGTCAATGCCCGCCGCGCGCACGGCGACGACGTCGATCCCGGCGCAGTTCGTCATCAGCCTGTTCTGGATCTACGTGGCTTACAGCGGCTGGAACGCCGCCACCTATGTCGCCGAGGAGCTGCGCAAGCCCGAGCGCACCCTGCCGCTGGCGCTGACCCTCGGCACGATCCTGGTCGCCGGGCTCTACCTGCTGTTCAACGTGGTTTTCCTTTACGCCAACCCGCTCAGCCAGATGATCGACCCGCACGGCCACCCGATCGTGGCGGTCGGCTCACTGGCGGCGCAGTCGTTGTTCGGCCCCCTGGGCGCCGCGCTGTTCAGCGGGTTGGTCGCCCTGTCGCTCATGGCCACCGTCAACGCCATGGTGACCATCGGGCCGCGGCTGTACTATGCCATGGCCAAGAACGGGGCTTTCGTGCCCGCCGCGGCCAAGGTCCACCCGGAGTGGCGCACCCCGGTGAACGCGATCCTTTTCCAGGGCCTCTGCGCGGCGCTGATGACGCTGGTCAACTTCGGCAACCTGATCCTGTACATCGGCTACCTGCTCAACTTCTTCGCCGTGCTGGCGGTCATCAGTCTGTTCAAGTTCCGCGGCCGCCCGGGCTGGCGCAAGCTCGCCGTGGTGAGCTTTGGGTGGCCGCTGGTACCGCTGATCTTCGTGGTGCCCGGAGTGTGGATGACGATCTACGGCGCCCGCCTGGCGCCGCTGACTTCGGCCGCCGCGGCGGTGACGCTCGCTTCGGGCGCGCTGTTCTACCATCTGCGCCTGCGTGCCGCACCCGCCCGCGGCGAGCGCTGAGGCACTCCTTCCAGCCACCGCCCCGCTCCCCGGCCAGACCGCCTCAAGGGTAAGGTGTTACGGTTTTTTGAACGGAGTAACTCACGGACGAGGATTAGGTGAGCCCGTACCTCCTTACCGCTCCTGCGACCGCTCGATGCAGCGCTGGTGAGGGCCTTTGTTCGCGCCGCCGCGACAGACTGGCGGCGCGCCTCGCGCCGGCGTGCAACCACTAACTTCCAGGGCTCGATGGAGCTACGTCCGCCACCGGGCGGCGCGAACTGGAGCAGATCCGCAGAATGTCACTGAGAAGAACGGGATCGGCGGGCAGCGCAGACGCTAACGCTGGCCGGTCAAAATGGATTGAACCGGCCCATCCAATGTGGTACGGTATTGGTACATGTTCCGGCTGCCAAAGCTCAATCCCGATCTCGACGAACCGCTGTATCGGCAGCTTTTTGACTTCGTTCGCGAGGAGATTCTCTCCGGCCGCCTGCTCCAGGGCGAGAAAATCCCTCCCACCCGTGAGTTGGCGGTGCAACTTGGACTGAACCGGATGACCATCTCTTCGGCCTATGAGCTGCTGGAGAGCGAGGGGCTCATCCGTACGCATGTCGGCCGTGGCAGCTTCGTCGCCGCGCCGCCCGAGCTGTTCGCCGATGTAGCCCTGGCCTCGAGCGGCTCGTCCTTCGACTGGGAGAAGCGCTTCGCCCCCTGGTTTCCCAACGAGTCCTCCGTGCCGGCGGCGACCGAAACGACCATCAGCTTCGCCAGCGCCCGCCCGAGCGAGCAACTGTTCCCCATCGTGGCCTTCCAGGAGAGCTGCCGCGAGGTTCTTCTGAGCCCTGAAGTGACGTCGATTCTGCAACTTGGCTCGGCGCACGGGTATCCGCCGCTGCGTCATTACCTGATCGAAGAGGCGCGCTCGCGCGGCCTCCTGACCCAGGATGACGACCTGCTGGTCACCAACGGCTGCCAACAGGCGCTCGACCTGTTGCAGCGGCTGCTGGCGCGCCCGGGTGAGGGCGTGCTGGTCGAGGATCCCATATATCCCGGGCTGCGCAACGTCTTTGCCCACGCCGGGGTGCGGCTGATCGGCGCGCCGGTCGGTCCGCAGGGGCTGGATGTCGATTCCACGGCCCGATTGGCGCGCAGCGAACGGCCGCGCCTGCTGGTGGTCACGCCAAACTTCCAGAACCCGACCGGTACGACCATGCCGGAAGCGGCGCGCCGGCAACTGCTGCGCATCGCTCGCGATGCCGCGCTGCCGATCGTCGAAAACGATATTTACGGCGAGTTGCGCTACGTCGGCCAGCCGCTGCCCACGCTGAAGGAACTGGACGAGAACGGCATCGTAGTGCAGGTCAAGAGCTTTTCGAAGCTGGCCTTCCCGGGATTGAGAGTCGGCTGGGTGA
>JBEKHU010000626.1:0-3008 GCA_050012115.1 Bryobacteraceae bacterium
ATCCGCGGGTCGGTGGAAGGCATCGCGTGGACGCGGGGAGGCGGCGCAACAGACCGCGCCGGGTGGCGTGGCAAGCAGGCGATCCTGTACACGTGCCCGGGCGACGACGGCGCGGAGCTGGAGTTTCAGGTACGGCTCGGCCAGGCGCTCAAGCTGCGAATCCTGGAGCCGGTGGCGGGCCTGCCGCGGGGCGCCGCCTTCCACTGGACGCCGCGCGGGCCGGGGCTTCTGGCCGCGCCGGCCTACCCCTTCAACGACGATACGGTCGTGGTGAAGACGTACCAGTTCTGAGCGACGGGCGAGGCCCGGAGGGTGGTGGCGGCAGGCGTCCGCGCAAGGCCCCAAGGCGTCTGCGCCGGGGCGCGCGAAAACAAAAACTGAAGAAGCAAAGCCAATTATCGACTTTGCTCTTTATTATTAGTGGCTTAATTGGCTATCCTTCGATTTGTTTTTCGCTTGATGTTCGTATTTCAAAGAGCACAGCCGGTGCGTCCATCAAGCAGCCAGCCACATTGAGCTTACACCCGAGTGTCAAGCGAGTTTCGGAGAGTGGGTTGGTCCACGCCGGCGATCCCTTGTAAGGAACGCCGACTATGCGTCGGGGTGGACCGCAGAACCCTTGTTTCCCAACTTGAGGCGGATCAATACAATCGTACTGTACTAAACTATATGCTATACTTCTAGGCCATTTGGCAGCGCCGCCCGGGAGCGCGGCGCTCAGAGGAGGAAGCATGGCGACTGCTGCTCGCGTTTCCGTAAGTCGTGGAAACTCATTCACGGCCAAACATGTTTTGTGGGTTGTGTTCGGGCTGATGACGCTGTTCGTGCTCGCCACGCGGGAACGAACGCTGCTGGATTCCACTTCGTTCCTGCACCAGCGCTATGCGCCGATTTCATGGCTGATGTTTTTGCACGGCATTCCGGGGGCGCTGGCGCTGTTTCTCGGCGTGTTCCAGTTTTCAAGCCGCCTGCGGCAGCGCTATCTGAACGTGCATCGCGTGATGGGACGGATCTACGTCGGGAGTGCCGTCATCTCCGCGCCGGTCGCGATTGCGGTCGCCTTCGCCCTGCCCCTGCCGACGTTGTTCATGGCTTCGGTGATCCAGGCCACGGGCTGGGTCGTGACCACCGGCACGGCGCTGTACTGCGCCCGCACGGGCAGGATCCAGCAGCACCGGGAGTGGATGATCCGCGGCTATCCGTTCGCGGCGATTTTCGTGGTCGCACGCGTGCTGGTCGCCATCCCGGCGATCGCACGCATGGGAGCGCTGGGCATCGCCACGGTGGTTTGGAGCCTGGTTGCCATCGCCGGTTTGCTGCCGTCGTTCATAATTGCCTGGCAGGCGCTGGCGACGAGCAAACGCGCGGTGAAAGTCCGGATTGCCGCGGCGGCAGATTGACAATGAATGCCGTTACCAGCCGCCGTTCCCGGGCCAAAACCTGGGTTTCGGGAGGCTGGAAATACAGCGCTCAAATCCACTTGCAGCTCTAACGCGCGACACGTAATGGTGCGCCAGCCGACGCGCCAGAAGTCCGATTGTGCGGGACGAACCCGGGTGTTGGATATGATGAAGCGGAGGCGGAAGCCCGGAATCCATGTTGAATTCAGTGAAGGCCGTGGCCTATCGCGTTCCGGATCTCGACCGGGCCAAACGGTGGTATGGGGAGATCCTCGGCACAGCGCCGATCTTCGATTCACGCATCGTGGTGATGTTCAAGGTCGGAGAGGCGGTGCTGAGCCTGGCTCCCGCCGCGGAAACCCCGCCGCTCAACGATCCGCAACCGCTCGTGTATTGGGATGTGGACGACATCGAGGCGGCCCACCGGCGATTGCTCGATGCCGGCGCGACGCCGCGCGGCGACATCATGACCACCGCTCTCAAGTCCAAGGCGGCGACCGTCATCGACCCGTTCGGCAACGTGATCGGCATCGTCAGCAAGCCGGGCGCCGCGAGCGGCAAGTCGCTGGCCGACCAGCCTTCGGATTCCGCCATGGGCGTCGCGCTGTTCCGGGCGCTGGCCACGCGGGACGAGCGGGAAGAAATCCGCGGGCCGGATTTTCTGGCAGAGAAGTTCCTGCCCCGGGAGTACCAGGCGATGCTGGACAATCCAGCCGCGCGCGAATGGATCAAAGGCAAAGCGCCGGGCAGCTATGAGTTCTTCCTCGCGCGCACGGCGTTCTTCGATGGCGTGGTGTGCGAAGCGCTGCGGGAGAATGTGCCGCAGATCGTCTTGCTGGGGGCGGGATACGATAGCAGGCCGTATCGTTTCCAGGATCTGCTGCGAGATACGCGCGTCTTCGAGCTGGACATCGCTTCGACTCAGCAACGCAAGAGAGAGTTACTCGAACGCGCCGGCGTCGCCATTCCCCCGCCGGTGACTTTCGTTCCCGTCGACTTCGCCCGCGACGACCTGCGGGACGTCCTCGCGCAGGCAGGCTTCGACCCGAACCAGCGGACCCTCTTCGTGTGGGAGGGCGTCATGTACTACCTCACGGCCGAGGCAGTGGACGAGACACTGGCATTCATACGCTGCTGCTCACCCGCCGGCAGCGTCTTGTGTTTCGATTACCTGGCCGACGCTCCCGACATGCTGAGCAGACACGGTGTGGCGGAATCGCGGGCACTGATGCGCGACACCTATCATGCCGAGCCAGTTCAATTCCGGATCGCCGAGGGTATGATCGAAGCCTTCCTTGCGGAACGAGGCTATTCGATCCTCGAGCACCTGGCGACCTGCGACCTGGAGAAGCAGTACCTGACCCTGCGTTCGGGCGAGCTGGCGGGGAAGGCGCTGGCGTGCTGCGCGCTGGTGAAGGCCGTGGCGGGCGGCCGTCAGAACAGGAACTTCGCTCCCGCCGAGGCCCAGGCCTGAGGCGTACGGAAACCGTCTTCGTAGTAGGTCTGGTTCAGCGCGTTGTCCAACTTGGCGTAGAAGCGCAGCGAGCGGTGTTCACTTACGGGCAACGTGTAGCTCACGGACAGGTCGAGGCGGTGCGGTCCGGGGAA
>JBEKHU010000627.1:0-3002 GCA_050012115.1 Bryobacteraceae bacterium
AAGGCTTCCAGATAGGAGACGGCGAGCTGCGCCTGATCGTAGAGCATTTTCTCGAAGTGCGGCACGAACCAGGATTCATCGACGGAGTAGCGGTGAAAGCCGCCGCCGAGCTGGTCGTGCATGCCGCCCTTGGCCATCTCGCGCAGCGTGAGCAGGGCCATGTCGCGGGCGTCTTCATCTGCCGTGCGGTGGTAGTGACGGAAGAGGAAGTTCAAGACAACGGGGCGCGGAAACTTGGGCGCGCCGCCGAAGCCGCCATGCGTCGAATCGAGGCTCTGTCGCAGGCCGGAGTAGCAGCCGGAGAGTGCGTCGGGATTGAGCGCGGAAGCCGTGCCACCGACCGAAGCGTAGTTGTTCAGCTCGCTGAGAATGTGGTCGGCGGAGGTGACCAGGGAGTCGCGCTGCGTGTGCCAGCGGGCGGCAATCTGTTCCAGCAACTGGCGGAAGCCGGGACGGCCGTAGCGCGCATCGGGGGGAAAATAGGTGCCGCCGTAGAAGGGCTTCAAGGCGGGCGTCAGCCAGACCGACATCGGCCAGCCGCCGCTGCCTGTGGTGGCCTGGACGAAGAGCATGTAGACGCGGTCCACATCGGGGCGCTCTTCGCGATCCAGCTTGATCGGCACGAAAAAGCGGTTCAGCAGATCGGCGACGGCCGGACTTTCGAAGGACTCGCGCTCCATGACGTGACACCAGTGGCAGGTCGAATATCCGACCGACAGGAAGATGGGCACGTCGCGCTCGCGAGCGGCTTGGAAGGCCTCTTCGCCCCACGGCCGCCAGTCGACGGGATTGTGGGCGTGCTGGAGCAGGTAGGGGCTTTTTTCGTGGATCAGCCGGTTGGTGGTCATGCGATGCCCGGGGCCGGCGAAAACGGTTATGCTGGCTCAGGAGTAGTGATTCATGAGCCTAGAAGAGCGATTCCGAAATGACGCGCTGGAGCAGTTGAAAGAACTGCTGCGCATCCCCAGCATCAGCGCGCTGCCCGAACACAAGGGCGACATCCAGAAGGCGGCGGATTTCGTCGAAGCCGCGCTGAAGCGCGCCGGCATGAGCAAGACGATGCAGGTGCGGCGAGGCGACGGAAACCCGCTGGTGTATGGAGCGTGGACCGGAGCGCCGGGCAAGCCGACGGTGCTGCTGTATGGCCATTACGACGTGCAGCCGCCCGACCCGCTGGAGGAATGGACCTCCCCGCCGTTCGAGCCGACGCAGCGCGGCGACGATCTTTTCGGGCGCGGGACGAGCGACGACAAGGGGCAGACGTGGATTCTGGTCAAGGCCGTCGAGCGGCTGATGCACCTGGACGGGACGCTGCCGGTGAACGTGAAATTCCTGATCGAAGGGGAAGAGGAATCGGGCGGCGAGAGCATCGAAAAATACGTCGCGGAGAAGCCGGCGGAGCTGGCCTGCGACGCGGTGGTGATCTGCGACACGGAGATGTTCGCGCCGGGGCTGCCGACGCTGACCACGGGGTTGCGCGGGCTGGTGTACGGCGAGATCGCGGTGGAAGGCGCGCGGCAGGACCTGCACTCGGGCTCGTACGGCGGCGCGGCCCCGAACGTGCTGATGGCGATCGCCGAGATTCTCACGGCGCTGAAGCATCGCGACGGGCGGGTGCTGATCCCGCGCTTCTACGAGCGCGTGAAAGCGCCGGCGGAGGCGGAACTGGCGGCATGGCGCTCGCTGCCGTTCAACGAAGTGGAGTATCGCGAGAAGGAAGTCGGCTCGGTGGCGCTGACCGGAGAGCCGGGCTACACGGTGCTGGAGCGCGTGTGGGCGCGGCCGACGTTCGAGGTGCACGGGATCCGCGGCGGCTTCGTCGGCGAAGGCGCGAAGACCGTGATTCCGGCGCGCGCGACGGTGAAGATCAGCACGCGCCTGGTGCCCGACCAGCAACCGGACGAGATCGTGGCGCTGCTCAAAGAGGCCATCGCGGCGGCGTGCCCGCGCGGCGTCAAGGCCGAGTTCAAGCTGCTGAGCGCGGCGCCGGCATCGGTGGTGGACGTTTCGAGCCCGTTCATCAGCAAAGCCTGCGAGGCGTTGGACGAGGTGTTCGGACGCAAGACCGTGTTCATGCGCTGCGGCGGCTCGATCCCGATTGCCGGCTCGTTCCGCGAGTACCTGGGCGTGCCGAGCGTGCTGATGGGCTTCGGCCTGCCGGACGACAACCTGCATTCGCCCAATGAGAAGTTCCACCTGCCGAACCTATATCGCGGGATCGAGGCGGTGATGAAGTATCTGGAGCTGCTGGGGCAGTAGAGAACGCCGATCTTCTGGAGTGTTTTAACGCATGCTGAAGGTGTGCACAGGGTCAGTGTCTTCCGTTCGACACACATCTAATCGTATCGGACCTGTTAGGACCAATTGTGCGCAATGAAAGCGACGGCCAACAGGGGTAATGCCAAGGCTACCAACAACCACCCGAAACTGTTATGAACAGGCTCTACCTTTAACACCGCAGATGCTTCCACCGTTGGTAGAAAATCATCAGACCCTTCGACCTCTGGAACCGGGAACAGCCTGACCCGTCCCGCCGCCAACCTACTGAAAAGAGGATAGTTACTGAATCATGATCCGGCCATGGCCTTTGCAGCCCTCGGCGGCGCATCGGCCCGCCGCACCTCCGTCTTCCATGTAACCGACTGATCAACAAAGACTTGCACGCAGCCGCGCGCTCGCGTTCGCATGCAATTGCGACGAATAAGTCCGTGTTCTTTGAGCCGCAATTGCCGCTGGGACGTATCAAATGCCCATCCAAACATTTCGCTCTGTCCCTGTTTGCCAAGCCACCCCGTCGTGCATCAGCCCCACCCCGCTCCCGCCCATTCCGCCCCTCCGCCGCACCCCGGTGACGCGCGATCGGAAAATATATCTCGCGTTTTATCAATGCGTTCCGGAAGAACCCCCACCCCGCCGCTTGCCCGGCTGTGCTCTGCTGTCTGCGGGTAGAGCAAGCGCTGGCCAGCATCTCAGCCCAACTCGCAGGCGGCGAAAGGCCTCGA
>JBEKHU010000628.1:0-2988 GCA_050012115.1 Bryobacteraceae bacterium
TTACATCATCGACCGCAACATCAACTACACCAACTTCTGCACCGAGTATTGCAGTTTCTAAGCCTTCTATCGCCCCATGGGCGACGCGGAAGGCTACATTCTTCCGCCAGAGACCATCTATGAGAAAATCCGGGAAACCATCGACCTGGGCGGTACCGGCGTGTTGATGCAGGGCGGCCTGCACCCCGATCTGAAGATCGAGTGGTACGAGGAGATGCTGCGCGCGATCAAGCGCCGTTTCCCTCGCATCTGGCTGCATTGTTTCTCTTCACCCGAGGTTCAGAACATTGCGCAGGTCAGCGGGTTGGACCTGGAGACGACCATCGCCCGCCTGCGCGACGCCGGTCTGGACTCGATCCCCGGCGGCGGCGCCGAGATCCTGCACGACGACGTGCGCCGCCGGATCAGCCGCCTGAAGTGCACGACTCAGGAGTGGATCGACGTGCACCTGGCCGCGCACAAACTTGGCATGCGCACCACCGCCACGATGATGTTCGGCTGTGGTGAGACGATCGAGCAGCGCGTCGAACATCTCGAAATCGTGCGCCGCATCCAGGAGGAAACCGGAGGCTTCACGGCCTTCATCCCGTGGTCGTTCCAGCGCGAGAACACCTCGCTCGGCCGCGTCGTCAAGGAAGAGGCGACCGGCGTCGAATACCTGAAAACACTGGCGATTTCACGGCTCTGTCTCGAAAACGTCCTCAACGTGCAGTCGTCGTGGGTGACGCAGGGCCTAAAGACCTGCCAGGTCGGTCTGCGCTTCGGCGGCAACGATGTCGGCAGCATCATGATCGAGGAGAATGTCGTTTCCGCGGCCGGCGCGCGCCACCATGCGAGCGAAGAAGAACTGCGCCGCATCATCCGCGACGCGGGCTTCATCCCCAAGCAGCGCGACACGCTGTACCGGACCTATTTCCTCAATTGACTTTGGACGGAACCACGATCTCGAGCCCGCCGATCGCCGTGCGCCCCGGCATCATCACGTTGTTGATCTCCTGGTAACGCGTATCCGTGAGATTGGTGAGTTGGAGAAATGGCCGCACCAATCCGCGGGACCGTGCCGCGTAGACGTCCCACACCGCGTAAGCGTTCTTCCCCACGCGTTGCAGCGCGCCGATGCGCGTGCGCGCCGCGATGCCGCCGGGCAGCGTGCCGCTCCAACCCGCCGTGGCGCTGTGGACTGGGTAGTTGAACGCGTATTCCGACTGCAGGCCGGGCGCCGGATTGGCGGAACCGCGCAGGGCGGTGTATTTGAGATCCACCGACGAGGCGCGCAGGCGGTAGGAGGCCGACGTCTCCAGCCCCACGAAGTTCAGCCGGTCGACGTTCATCGCCTGCCACGGATCCGCGGATGAGGAGCGCGCATAGTCGATCACGTCGCGGTCGCGGCGCTCGAAGAGTGTGGCCTGCAGGCGCAGGCGGCCCGTCGCCTGGTAGTCGGCGCCGCCTTCGCAGCTCCACGCGCGCTCCGGCTTCAGGTTTGGATTTCCGAGATTCGCCGGGTCGTGATAATACAGGTCCGTATAGTCGGGCAGCCGGAAGGCGCGGCTCACGCCCGCGCGCAGCTTCAGCCTGGAAGTGGCCCAATAACCTGCTGCGATTGACGGCGAGACCTCGCCCGGCAGGCCGTGGTAGACCTCGTCGCGCACACCCGCCGAAAAGGAGAAGCGCCTCAGGACGCGCACGTCCAGCGCGGCATAGACGGCCGCGCGCATGCGGCTATGCAGGCCCAGATTCGAGGAGTCGATCGAATCGCCGAAGCCCTCCGCGCCGTAGAACAGAGTGGCCGACCCGCCCAGCGGCTCGCGCCGGCGCAACGCCGCCTGCCAGCTTTCCGAGACGTGGTCGTTCTGGTAGATCTGGGGATCGTCGCGGAACAGCACGAACAGGTCGCTGTTGCGGCGGTAGGCGAAGTCGGCCTCGGTGCGCTGGCCCACGCTCTGGCGGATGTCCGCGAACCAGGTTTTGGTCCGCTCCCATGACGGATAGTCGCCGTAGAACTGGTCGGCCCCGAAGGCGCGATCCGCGAAGCCCAGATCGATGCCGGTCGTCCCCGGCCTCCATTGATAGAACGTGGCCGAGCCCAGCGCGAAATCGCGGTAATCGCGGTCGAACTGGAAGCCCGACGAGAAGTCGCGGGAGAACGTGAGCTGCTCGCTCAGGTCTCCCAACACGCCGGCCAGCGACCCGCCTTCCTCGTTGATGCCGGCACTGCCGAGCGCCGAGCGGAAACGAAACTCGCCTTGCTCCGGTGGCGCGGTCACGATGTTTACCACGCCGCCCAAAGCGTCCGAGCCATACAACGACGAGCCCGCGCCGCGCAGCGTCTCCACGGATTGCACTTCGTCCAGCGGCACGGTGAGGTTCAGGTCGTGGTGCGCCGTCTGCGCGTCGTTCACCCGCATACCGTTCACCAGGATCAGCGTCTGGCCGAACGTGGAGCCGCGGATCGAAAGGTCCGCCTGCGTGCCGCCCGGCGCCCGCTGATGCAGGTCCAGCGACGGATCGAGCCGCAGCGCATCGACGACGTTCTGGAAAAGCAGCGTCTGACCGCGCACCGGCGTCTGGCTGACGGCGCGGTCGGCCTCCTCCAGCGGGATCGGCTCATAGCTGCCCGTGACGACGATCGTCTCCTTCCGCACTGGCTGCGCCCTGCCCCCGGCTGGCTCAGCGGAGTCCGGTGGAGACGCGGGGGGCGTTTGGGCGCACAGCGCGCCCGCGATCAGAATCAGAGGGAGGAGCTTCATTCAACGGGCAGGGCCGAAAGGAAGGTTTTACCGGGTCTTCTGGCCTCAATTCTCATTCTCTCAGATAACGCCGCATTGCCGCGGAGCGTGACCAGGTACGGGTTTCGCACCACGTCGAAGATGCGCGCGGCGGGCTTGCCGGTGGCATCGCGCGCCATGTCTTTCAGATTGAAGGTCGCTCCGCCGGTCTGCCGCGCCAGATCCTCGAATAGTCCGCGCATCACGCCGGTGACGTAGATCG
>JBEKHU010000629.1:0-2986 GCA_050012115.1 Bryobacteraceae bacterium
CTCCTCGTTGAAGCCGGGGCGCGAGAGCATGAGAAGCTGCAGCTTGCCGCCCTCGTCCTTGTAGCGCAGCCAGTCGGTTTCGAGGCGCTCGCTCCAACTGGCCTGCCAGGTGTTCAGGCCGGCGCGCTCGAGTTCGCGGAGGAATGAGAGGACGCGCGGGGTGGTGTGGTAGTCGGCCATGTGGGCCGAGTAGACGTAGTTGAAGTGGGAGTAGCCGTAGATGGGGTTGGCGCCGGCAATGAGGCGCGTGATTCTGTGTTTGCCGAAGGGGACCACGGGCAGGAGGGGGCCGGGCGCGGCCGCGGGCACGCCGTCAGAGGCGGCGGGCGGCTGGGCGTGAGCCAGGCCGGCCGCGCCGATGAGGCCGGCAAGAGTGCCCGCACCCTTGAAGAAGTCGCGGCGCTGGAGGCTGTGGTCGTCGAGCGGGTCGCGCTCGACCATGCCGTTGATGCGGGGACCGTCGTCGTCGTGCATGGAGAACGTTGTATCACATGGAGGGTCGGGGCGCATGGAGCGAAGCAGAAGGCGCCGCGTTGTGTGGTCCGCCTTCGGCGTTCAGCCCGCGCCGGATGGCGCTGCTGGCCGGCAAATCAGGAAGAGACGACCTGGCGTCTGGCACGGCGGGCCGACCTGAGAGCTCCACTCGCGGGCGTAAATAGCAACCGGAACAAACAGTTGACTAGCGGCTAATAGCGGATGGAGAAGTCCCGCGCATGGACGGGCGCGCATTCGGACTCAGTGACGCCGCGGACTTCGCCGAAGAGCGGGCCGAGATGCAGATCGCCGGCCAAGGCGTCGAGTTGCCGTTTGGTCCCGTTGGCAATCACCTCGACGGTGCCGTCGTCGAGGTTGCGCACCGTGCCGGTGACACCGAGCTCCTGCGCGCGCCGTTGGGCGTAATTCCGGAAGCCGACGCCCTGCACTTGGCCGCGGACAATATAGCGGCGAGACATACGGAGATTGCGGTCGTTGCCCATCGGAAGCCCTGATTCCAGCGTCGCAAAAAAGAGCCACGCCGCGGGGGCCCGCGACGCGCGCGATAGAATGCCTGTATGCCCTTCCCGGTCCACCGCATGCGGCGGCTGCGCGCGAGCGAGCCGTTGCGGAACCTGGTGCGCGAAACGCACCTGGAGCCGTCGCAGTTCATTTTTCCGCTGTTCGTGGTCGAAGGCGAAGGCGTGCGGCGCGAGATCGGCTCCATGCCCGGCAACTATCAGCTTTCGATCGACGAACTGCTGAAGGAATGCGAAACAACGCATCGGCTGGGCATCGGAGGCGTGATGCTGTTCGGCATCCCGTCGCACAAGGACGAGACGGCCTAGGGCGCCTATGACGAGAACGGTATCGTGCAGCAGGCGGTGCGGGCGCTGAAGCACACGCTGCCCAAGTTGCTGGCGATCACTGACGTGTGCAACTGCGAATACACGAGCCACGGGCATTGCGGAAAGGTTGTGGACGGCGACGTGGACAACGACGCGACGCTTGAATGGCTGGCCGCGGCGGCCGTGTCGCACGCCCGCGCGGGAGCCGATATCGTGGCGCCCTCGGACATGATGGACGGGCGCGTGGGCGCGATCCGGGAGGCGCTGGACGGCGCCGGATTCGCGCAGACGCCGATCCTCAGCTATGCCGCCAAGTACGCGAGCTGCTTCTATGGTCCGTTCCGCGACGCGGCCGAGTCCGCCCCGCAGTTCGGCGACCGCCGCGGCTACCAGATGGATCCCTGCAACGCCCGCGAAGCGATGCGCGAGATCGCGCTCGACCTGGAAGAGGGCGCGGACATGATCATGGTGAAGCCGGCGATGCCGTACCTGGACATTGTGCGCATGGCGCGGGACAGTTTCGACGAGCCGCTGGCGGCGTACCAGGTTTCGGGCGAGTTCAGCATGATCATGGCGGCGGCGCGCAACGGATGGATCGATCGCGACCGGGCGATTCTGGAGTCGCTGACATCGATCCGGCGCGCGGGCGCGGACATCATCCTGACCTACTTCGCGCACGCCGCGGCGCGGCTGCTGGGCTGAGCGGCGGCGAGGCGGACGGAATTCCGGAGCATTACAGCACTAAAACGAAGGAATGAGTATGCAAAAAACAAATAATCCGCAGGAATTAGCGGAAATTGCGAAGATAATTCGCCGGCATATCGTCGAAATGACCGGAGCCGCGAAGAGCGGCCATCCCGGCGGATCGCTGTCGGCGGTTGAAATCCTGGTGACATTGTATTGGGATGTGATGCGCCACGACCCGGCGCATCCGAAATGGCCGCAGCGCGACCGGTTCCTGCTGAGCAAGGGCCACGCGGCGCCGGTGCTGTACGCGGTGATGGCCGAGTGCGGCTACTGCCCCGTGGATGAGCTGCTCACGCTGCGCAAGATGGGATCGATCTACCGGGGTCACCCGGACGTGCGGTTCCTGCCCGCGCTGGAAGCCTCGACGGGGTCGCTGGGCCAGGGGCTGTCGCTGGCGCTGGGCATGGGTTCGGGGCTGAAGCTGGACGGCTACGACTCGCGGGTGTACGTGATGATTGGCGACGGGGAGAGCCAGGAGGGCCAGATCTGGGAAGCGGCGATGTACGGCGCATATCACAGGGTGGATAACGTCTGCTGCATCGTGGATTACAACAAGATACAGCTCGACGGCTTCGTCAAGGACATCCTGGACATCGCGCCGCTGGCGGAGAAGTGGCGAGCGTTCGGCTGGCACACGCTGGAGATCGACGGCCATGACCTCGGCGCGGTGAAAGCCGCATTCACGGAAGCCGCAGCCACCAAGGGGAAGCCCACCTGCATCGTGGCCAACACGATCAAGGGGAAGGGCGTCAGCTTCATGGAGAACAACCCGAAGTTCCACGGCGTCGCCCCCACGCCGCAAGAGGTGGAACTCGCACTGAAGGAGCTTGCCTGAGATGCCACTGGCCACAACTTACGAATTGAAGCTGGGCGCCGCGACGCGCGAGGCCTTTGGCCGGGCGCTGGTTGAGGTGGCG
>JBEKHU010000630.1:0-4018 GCA_050012115.1 Bryobacteraceae bacterium
CCGAAGCCGGAGGTTTCCATCAACGCGCCGCCCGGCTCAAAATGAGCGCGACGCCTGGCCGGCAAAGGCCTCGGGCGGCGTGGCTACTGGCCCGAGCGGAAGGGCGACGCCGGCAGGTTCTCCCCGTTGAAGAGATTGCATTCGGGCACGTCCTTCCAGGCGTAGCGGACGAACCTGGGTTCGGGCACGGCAAGGGTGGAGACCACGACCGTCGGCCCTTCAATGCGGGCATCCGCAGGGGCGAATTTGCCGTCCAGGCCGGCGAGTTCGAATCCGGTGACGGGCTCGCCCTTCGACTTCAGCCCGCCGGCGGTGTGATCGAACCAGACGCGCATCGAGCTGCCCTCCTGAGTCGCCTGGCGGAACAGTGGGCCCGAGTACTCGATCTTGTCGCCGTAGGAGATTGCCCGCGCGGCGAGCGCGAGGCGGTTGCCAACCTCCTGCTTGTTCAGCGGATGGATATTGGTGGCCTCGCCGATGTCGATCGTCACGGCCATCCCGGTGTTGGCTAGCTCCAGCGTCCGCCGCTGGGCGTCGCGCAGCGTGGGCCACATGGCATCCGGCCCGGTTTTGAAGTTCGCGATTTGAACAAAAAGGAACGGGAAGTCGCCCTGTCCCCAGGCGCGGCGCCAGTCCTGAATCATCGTCCGGAACAGGCGCGCATAGAGCGACGCGCGTTCCGGCCCGGCATTGCTCTCGCCCTGGTACCAGATCGCACCGCGGATGGGGAAGCGGGTGAGCGGGGCGATCATGGCGTTGAACAGCCCCGCAGGCTGCCAGCAGAAGTCCTGATTCGGATGCCAGCGCCGATCCCGCTCGGGCGGCGTCCGGCCTTCCGCTTTGGCCTTGGCGACGGAGTCCTGATAGCTCTTCTCCTCCAGACCGCGCTCGAGTTCGATTGCGGCCTGGGCGTCCATCATTTTGCCCCACTCGGCGAACACCGGCATCAACGATGCATCCGCCCCGAGACCGGCGAGGCTGGTCCATGCCTCGGCCGGCGTTCCGCCCCAATTGGACTCGATCAGTCCGACCNCGACCGGCACGGCCTGTGTCTGATGAACCTGCCGCCCGAAAAAGTAGGCGACGGCTGAGAACTTGGCGATCGTGTCCGGACTCACCGGGGCCCACGTGGAATCGCCCCACCTGTGCGCGGCAATGTCCTCCAGCGGGTACACCGAAACCTTGTTGAGCGCTTTGAACAGACGCATTTGGGGGTAATTGGCGGCGGCGATCTCGGCCTGCGCGTTGGCCACCCCGTTTACCTCCATCTCCATGTTGGATTGACCCGAGGCCACCCACACATCGCCGGCCAGCACATCGCGGAGCGTGATCGTGTTGCTGGCCTTGACGGTAAGTTCAAAGGGGCCGCCCGCCGCGACCGGAGGAAGGTAGACGCTCCAGCGGCCGTAATGATCGGCAACGGCCGAGCGGGTCTCGCCGCGGAAGGTCACGCTGACGGCTTCGCCGGGCGTGGCACTGCCCCAGACGTGGACCGGCAGATCTCGCTGCACCACCATGTGGTCGGCGAGCAGCGCCGGCAGCGTCACCTCCGCCAGGGCGGGTGTCAGCAACAACAAGGCGCAGGAGGCGAATCGGATCAGACGAATGGTAGTCGACATAGGCTTTGAAACTGCGATCATACTGCAACGGCGGCGGCATTACGCGGCGCCCGCCCGGCGCCAGCGTGGGCGTCCACTGTATCCGTCGCGAGAGAGACAGGCCGTCAACGCACCAGCGCGGCCACCAGCACGCCCGCGGTGATCAGAACGGCGCCCAGGACATTGCCGATCGTCGGTTTCTCCCCGAGGAAGACGAAGGCCAGAGCCACCGCCAGCGCGACGCTGAGCTTGTCGATGGGCGCGACGCGCGAGGCGGGCCCGAGCTTCAGCGCCTTGTAGTAGCACAGCCAGGAGCATCCCGTCGCAATCGCTGACAGGAACAGGAACAGGTACGAGTGGCGCGAGATGCGGAACACCTCGCGGAGATTGCCCTGCGCCAGGACGATGCCCCAGGCGAAGCAGACGATGATGATCGTGCGCAGGGCGACCGCCAGGTTGCTGTCGACATCCCGCACGCCGATCTTGCCACAGATCGCGACCAGCGCCCCAAATACGGCGGAGAGAACGGCGTATGCAGCCCAGCTCATGCCACTTTCCAATAGTCCAGATGCGGCCGTGCCGGGTCAAGTCGGGCCGGCTGGTGGTGGAGCGAGCCATTCCCGGGGATTCGCAGTTGCCCGGAGCCGGGAACGAGGCTGATCGTGGGGTCAAAGGACTACCCGCCAATCGCCGATCGGCATGTAGATCATGTAGATAGTGATGGCGGACCGGAGCAACCGGGCTTTTACTGCCCGTGCTTTCGTCGGTCGAACTTCCAGGCGCTTTCGACCATCGACTCGAGTGTCGTGTAGCCCGGCTTCCAGCCCAGAGCCTGCTGCAGCCGCGTTGAGTCAGCCACGAGAATCGCCGGGTCGCCTTCGCGCCTAGGCCCGACCTTGTACGGCACCGTTCTGCCGGTCACCCGTTCGACGGCGCGGATGACCTCCAGCACGCTGTAGCCGTGCCCGGTTCCCGCGTTGAACGACGCGCTGCCGCCGCCGCCCATCAGATGGTCCAGCGCCGCGGCGTGCGCCGTGGCCAGGTCGCTGACGTGGATGTAGTCGCGGATGCAGGTCCCGTCGGGCGTCGGATAGTCGTCGCCAAAGACCGTCAGCGGCTCGCCGGTCCGGGCGGCACGCAACACCAGCGGGATCAGGTGCGTCTCCGGCTCGTGCTCCTCGCCAATGCCGAATGCCTCCTCGGCGCCGCACGCGTTGAAATAGCGCAGTGTGACGAAACGCAGCCCGGAGCACTCGTCCATCCAGCGCATCGCCGTCTCCACCATCAGTTTCGTCTGGCCGTAGGGGTTCACCGGGCGGTGCGGCATGTCCTCGGTGATCGGCGTTCGCTCCGGATTGCCGTACACCGCCGCGGTGGAGGAGAAAACGATCTTGCGAGCGCCGGCACGCGCCATCGAGTCCAGCAGGCTGAACGTGGCCCCGCAGTTATTGTGGAAGTACATCTCCGGCTGGCGCGTCGATTCGCCCACTGATATGAACGCCGCGAAATGGACCACGGCATCGAATGAGAAGCGCGCGAGAAGTGCGTCCAGACCGGCCGTGTCGAGCAGGTTCAGGACGTGCAGCCGCTCCGCGGGCACGTTATGCCTGTAACCGTAGGAAAGGTCGTCGACCACCTGAACGTCGTGCCCGAGGCGCAGCAGGTAATGCGCCGTGTGCGACCCGATATAGCCAGCGCCGCCGGTGACCAGAATCCGTGCCATGGGAGTGTTGGGCGGACCGCGATCAGGGCCCGCTCCTTTACGCTATCAGACCGGTGTCGAAGAAGAACCGGGCGCGCGGGTGCCCGCGCCTGCCACACCGGGGGCGAAAGGGCGCTACTACTTCAACTCCCGCTCAATCGCGGCCGACAGGTCGGGCGACTCGGGAGTGACGGCGGGTTCGAAACGGCCCGCGATTTGGCCGGTCTTGCCGATCAGGAACTTGGTGAAATTCCACTTCACGTCGCCGCCCTGGGCCGATGTCAGGTATTGGTATAGCGGCGTGATGTCCCCGCCTTTGACCGAGACCTTGGCCATCATCGGGAACGAGACGTTGTACTTGCGGGTGCAAAACGTCTTGATCTCCTCGTTTGAGCCCGGCTCCTGCCCGCCGAAGTTGTTGGCCGGGACGCCGACGATGACAAAACCCTGGTCCTTGTACTTCTCGTACAGCGTTTCCAGGCCGGCGTACTGCGGCGTGTACCCGCAGCGGCTGGCCACGTTGACGATGAGCACGACCTTGCCCTTGAGCTCGGCTAGCGGCTTGGGGCTCCCGTCGATGCTGTTCATGGTGAAGTCGTAGATACTGGCGGCCGCGGCAAGGCTCATGGCGAGTGCACCGGTCAGGATGGTGGCTTGCACTAGGTTTCTCATGGATTCCTATAGATGCCAGCAGGAGACAGGTGGATGTAACGAAAAC
>JBEKHU010000631.1:0-2983 GCA_050012115.1 Bryobacteraceae bacterium
CGACGAGCGTTTTCCGGGCAAGGATCCGCGCTATGCCGACCTGACGAGCGAGGAGCTGCCGCTGACCGAATGCCTGAAGGACACGGTGGCGCGGTTTTTGCCCTTGTGGCACGACTCGATCGCGCCCCAGGTGAAGGCCGGCCAGCGGGTGGTGATCGGGGCTCACGGTAACAGCCTGCGCGCGCTGGTGAAGTACCTCGACAACATCAGCGAGCCGGATATCGTCGAGCTGAACATCCCGACCGGGATGCCGCTGGTGTATGAACTGGACGCCGAACTGAAGCCGATCCGGTCCTACTATCTGGGCGATCCGGAGAAGGTCAAGGCGGCCATGGAGGCCGTCGCCAAACAGGGCAAGAAGCAGGCCTAAGAGGCGTTTGAAGAAGCGTCGCCCTAGCCGAGCTTACGCAACAGGGCCGCATGGCTTCGTCGGATCGATGGGCGGGCGATTGGCTCCAGGCCAGCCTGCGCCGCGGCCTGCAGTTCGGCATCGAACATCGGCGCCTTCACGTGACCCGCGGGTTCGGCCAACAGCAGGCAACCGCCCGGCTTGAGAGCCTCGGCCAGCTCCGCGAAAAGGCGATTCCCGGCGGGCAGCTCGTGCACCATGGCGAAGGCCAGCGCGAAGTCCACCTGGCCGGCGAGGTCGGCAAGGCCCATGGAATCGGCCGGAACCAGCCGCAGATCCGCGCGCTCCAGCAGGCCGGCGCGGGTCAGCCGACGTTTCAGGCTGGCGATCATCTTAGGCTGAATATCCACCGCCACGACGCGGCCGGAAGGCCCCACAAGGCGGGCCAGCGGAAGGGTGAAAAAGCCCATGCCCGGCCCGGGTTCCAGGACCGTCATCCCGGCGCGGACGTAGGGCGTGAGGATCTGCACGGGATCCTGGAACAATCGCCGCACGGGCGACGCCAGCACATACCCGAGCCACCACGGACAGACTGTGTGCGACACGAATAAACCTCTGTGGGCCACGATCAAACGCAGCTTATCAACTCCGAGTCGCCGCCGCGCACTCGAAGGGCCAACATTTTACAGCGTCACGGAGAATTGATGGAAGGATGCGGCTGCGCCGCTGGGCGCGAGGCCTAAAGCGAAGGCGCGGATTGGAACCCCTGCTCCACTAGACCGTTTTGTCGGGCGGCTGCTGAGACTGCTGACTCTTGTCCGCGGGCGGCTGTTCGGGAGCGCCCTTGATCGCGTCTTTGAAGTTCTTGATGCCCTCAGCCAGACCCTTGCCCAATGCGGGGAGTTTGGAGGGCCCGAAGAACAAAAGGGCAACCAGAAGAATCAACAGGATGTGCTGGGGCCTAAACAGATCTTCAAGCATGCTTATGTTGTAGCACAAACATGGGAGGCCCGGCCGGACGGTGCCCGAAAGAGCGAACCGCCACCCGGCGACTTTCTCAAGATACCTATCTTCAGGATATGGTGAGCGTCTTCGCCAGCGCCCGCCGGATTCCCTCCAGGCTGCCCACATGAACCGGCTCCGGCCACAGGTAGCCCTTCAGGTTCGCCGTCTCCGTCTTGAGGATTTCACGGATGTCCGGGACCGCATCGAGGAAACCATACGTCTCGCGGCCGACCACGACGTCCGCTCCCAGTTCCTTGGAGGCGGTTTCCAGGCGGAAGGCTTTGTTCACGCATTCGCCCATGGCGGTGTGATCGGCCAGCCCGGCGCTGCCCAGGTTGCCCAGAGCCGCCACGCCGCTGTTGATGCCGGCGCCGAAGCAGACGGGAGCGCGCAGCGCGAATTGGGCCTGCAATCCGCTGATGATGTCGGCCAGCCCGCTCAGCGCGTGGAAGATCGCCAGCAGGTCCTTCGGCGCCGGCCGGTCGCCCTCGTGCACCCAGACCGCCATCACGGCATCGCCGATGTACTTCTGCGCGTAGCTGCCGTTGCGGGTGAGCACGACGCCGGCCGCATGGAACACCGAGCCCATCATCTCCGAGGTTTTCGATTCGCCCAGTTCCATGGTGAGTCCGGTGAAGTTGCGGATGTCGATCACCAGCACGGTCATCAGCCGCATCGACACCAGGACAGTGGTTTTCTCCTCGGCCAAGGTCGGCGGCGGAGCGTTCGGTGTCGATTCCTCTTCCCGGACGAAGACGAACTCGTAGCCGCCCATGCGGATGATGTCGCCGTTGTGCAGGGCCGTCGGGCTGGCCACCAGGCGGCCGTTCAACACCGTGCCGTTGCGGCTTCCGAGATCCGTGAGATAGTACTCGCCGGTGTCCATGCGCTGCACCACGGCGTGGTTGCGGGACACTTTCACGTCGCCGGCGAGAACGATGGTGCTCTGTTCGCCGCGCCCGATCCGGCAGACCGGCAGCGTATCTAGGCGGAACTCCCGCTTCTGTCCCTGCAGGACGGACTGGAGATAAACCTTGCTCATCGTGTCAGTGACGTTCCGAACGCCGCGCGGCGGGGACGGCACAGCCCGCGTTTCCCGCTCTCAATCAGGCTAACACTGAAGCTACGGGAGCGACCCAGCGTTGCGAGAACAGACTGCTCCGAGCCGGCGCGCAGGCACGGGTTTCATAGACAATGGGACCACCGAAAGTTTTGCGTCCTCCCGGCCGGCGGCAAACGTCTTAGCTGGTGAAGGGCGAGAAACTCACGTGAACGGTCCGGCGCTCGCAATCCCGTTTCAGGCGCGGCGCGAATCGCAAATGATCGTGACAGCGGAAGCCCAAGGCGAGTTCGCCGCGCTGGTGCACAAGCACCAGTCGATGGTGTTCAGCATCGCGCTGCACTATCTGCGCAGCCGGGAATCCGCCGAGGAGGTGGCGCAGGAGGTGTTCCTGCAGTTGTACCGGCAACAGGAGCGGCTGGCCGGCCGGGAGCATGTGGCCGCGTGGCTGCGCCGGGTGGCCTGCCACCGGGCGATCGACTACGCCCGCCACCGCCGGCTGGAACCGCGGACGAGCCTGACGGATAGTCCCGAGCCGGCCAGCGTGGCCGCGCCGGGCTCAGCCGCGG
>JBEKHU010000632.1:0-2978 GCA_050012115.1 Bryobacteraceae bacterium
GATCCCATCGATCCCAAGGCGCTGTGGCTGAACTCGCAGCACATCTACGCACTGAGCGCCGACGACCTGACCGCGCGGCTGGCACCTGTTGTGAAGAACGCGGGCATCGAGATCGACGATGTGAAACTGCGCCGCATCACGCCGCTGATCCAGGAACGCATCAAAACGCTGAACGACGTGCTGCAGGTCGCGGACTTTTTCTTCGCGAAACAATTGCCGCCCTACGACCTGGCCGAGTTGACGCCGCAGAAGGGCGACGCAGCGATGGCGCTGCGGGCGCTGGAGCACGGCGCGAAGGTGCTCGAAACGGCCGAGTTCAGCCACGACGGGCTGGACTCCGCGCTGCGCGCCGAAGCGACGGCGCTGGGCATCAAGGCCGGCCAGATGTTCCAGCCGATTCGCGTCGCGGTGTGCGGTCGCAAGGTCGCACCGCCGCTGTTTGAGACGCTCGAGGTACTGGGGCGCGAAACTGCCCTGGAACGGATTGACCAAGCGATTGAGATGCTGCGGCCGACGAATGCGCCGGTGTCGGCGGACCGGCAATAGAATGCCTGATATGAACCCTGCACGGGTTCAGAGATTTCATTTCGCGGCCCCGTAGCCGCGCAGCGCGCCGGTTGGATGTTTCCGCCACGCGCCAGAGGGCGCGGGTAAGAGCGGCCGGCGAGAGGGATGAAGCAGCTTATGTCCACTGACACCACGGGCGACACGAACGGCAAGCCGGAGGCGCGCCCTTCGCATTTCATTCGCGACATCATCCTCCATGACATCGCCAGCGGCAAGCACGGAGGGCGCGTGCACACGCGCTTTCCCCCGGAGCCCAACGGCTACCTGCACATCGGCCACGCCAAGTCCATCTGCCTGCAATACGGGCTGGCCCAGGAGTTCGGCGGGAAGATGAATCTGCGTTTCGACGACACCAACCCGTGTAAGGAAGAGACCGAGTACGTCGACTCGATCATTGAGGACGTGCGCTGGCTGGGGGCGGATTGGGAAGATCGCCTGTTTTACGCCTCCGACTACTTCCAGCAGCTCTACGAATGGGCCGTAGTGCTGATCAAGAAGGGCCTGGCCTACGTCTGCGACCTCACCGCCGAGCAAGTGCGCGAGTACCGCGGCACACTCAGCGCGCCCGGCCGGGAGAGCCCCTGGCGCAACCGCTCCATCGAGGAGAACCTCGATCTGTTCGAGCGGATGAAGAACGGCGAATTCCCCGACGGCTCCCGCACCTTGCGCTCCAAGGTCGACATGGCGTCGCCGAATCTGAACATGCGCGACCCGGTGATGTACCGGATCCTACACGCCGAACATCACCGCACCGGCGACAAGTGGTGCATCTATCCGATGTACGATTACACGCACGGACAGTGCGACTCCATCGAGGGCATCACGCACTCGATCTGCACGCTGGAGTTCGAGGATCACCGGCCACTGTACGACTGGTACATCCAGGAGCTGGGCATCTTCGCGCCGCAGCAAATCGAATTCGACCGTCTCAATCTCACCTACACGCTGCTCAGCAAGCGCAAGCTGCTCGCGCTGGTGCAGAACAAAGTGGTCGACGGCTGGGACGATCCGCGCATGCCGACCCTCAGCGGCATCCGCCGCCGCGGTTACACCCCCGAGGCGATGCGCACCTTCTGCTCCCGCATCGGGATTTCAAAAACCAACGGGATGATCGAATTCGGCCTGCTGGAACACGCCGTCCGCGAGGACCTGAACAAGCGCGCCCGGCGCGTGATGGCGGTGCTGCGCCCGTTGCGGGTCGTCGTCGAGAACTACCCCGAGGGCCAGGTCGAGATGATGGAGGCCATCAACAACCCGGAGGATGCCTCCATGGGCACGCGCCAGGTGCCGTTGTCCAAGGTCCTGTACATCGAACAGGACGACTTCCGCGAGCATCCGCCCAAGCATTTCTACCGGCTCTCGCCGGGCCGCGAAGTGCGCCTGCGCTATGGGTACCTGGTCACCTGCACGGGCGTCGTCAAGAACGAGCAGGGCGAAGTCGTAGAGGTGCGCTGCACCTACGACCCCGCCACGCGCGGCGGCAACACGCCCGACGGCCGCAAGGTGAAGTCCACCATCCACTGGGTCTCCGCGGCGCACGCCATCGAGGCCGAGATCCGGCTGTACGAGAACCTGTTCCTGACTGAGGACCCCAACGACAGCAGCCGCGGCCAGGAGTGGACCGACAACCTCAACCCGAACTCGCTCGAAGTAATCGGCAATCCCAAGCTGGAGCCGAGCCTCAAGGATGCCGTGACCGGGGAGTCCTATCAGTTCGAACGTCTGGGCTACTTCTGCGCGGACAAGGACTCCGCGCCGGGCCGGCTCGTTTTCAACCGCACCGTCGGCCTGCGCGACTCGTACGCCAGAATGGAAAAAGCGAAGGGATGATCATAGGAACGATATGTTGATCGTCGGACTCGGCGGGCTGTCGAACAACCCTGCTTGCGCGGTTCTGCGCGATGGCGAGATCGTCGCGGCGGCGGAGCAGCACAAGATCGCGCGGCGTTTCGAGCTGCATGAGATTCCGTCCGAGGCCATCGACGCCTGTCTGGAACTGGCCAAGGCGTCGCCGTCGGAAGTCGTGGCCGTGGCCATCGCGCGGCCCTTCTCCGAGCGCCGCGACAGCCGCATGCAGTTGATGCTGCGCGAGCGCTTCCCCAACGCGCGCATCGCCATCGTCGAGCACCACCGGGCCCACGCGGCATCGGCTTACTTCGCCTCTCCGTTCGAGGAGGCGACGGTATTGTCTCTCGACCGCTCGGGCGACTTCCGCTGCGGCGCGCGGTGGCGCGCGCATGGCAGCGCGATCGACCTCGACACGGAGATCTTCTTCCCGGACTCGATCGGCGATCTGTACACCCGCGTCACGGAGTTGCTCGGTTTCAGGCCGCGCAGCGAAGAACACAAGGTCCAGTGGTTGTCGGCGTTCGCGCCGAACGACCTGGCCTCGGTCTTCCGCCGGATGATGC
>JBEKHU010000633.1:0-2970 GCA_050012115.1 Bryobacteraceae bacterium
TCTGAAAGAAGCGCTGCTGCATGGAGGCATCCATCATAACCTCAAGACCAGGATGACCTGGATCGAGAGCTCGAAAATGGAGTGGCCGGGTTGCTCTGAGGAGCTCAGCCAGTACGATGGCATCCTCGTGCCCGGCGGCTTCGGCCAGCGGGGCGTTGAGGGGATGCTGAACGCCATCCGCTTTGCCCGCGAAAAGCGGGTCCCCTATTTCGGGATCTGCCTGGGAATGCAGACCGCGGTGATTGAATTTGCGCGCAACGTGTGTGGTTTGGCGGGCGCGAATTCAACCGAATTCGAGCCGGCGGCGCCGTATCCGGTGATCTACAAGCTGCGCGACCTCCTGGGGGTCGAAGAGCTGGGAGGCACGATGCGGCTGGGCGCCTACCCCTGTGTGCTGGCCGAGGGCAGCCTGGCGCGAGAGGCCTATGCCGAGCAGTGCATCAGCGAGCGTCATCGTCACCGCTACGAGTTCAATCGAACCTTCGAAGAGACGCTGACGTCCCATGGCCTGCGCATCACGGGGCAATCCGAAGACGGCAAGTTCGTCGAGATCACTGAACTCCCCGGGCACCCCTGGTTCCTCGGCTGCCAGTTTCATCCTGAATTCAAATCGAAGCCAATGGAGCCGCATCCGCTGTTTGTCGCATTCACTGCCGCCGCCTACCGGCACCGGCAGAAGCGTCTGGCCAGCGAAACGACGCCCCTGTTCGCGGGAGAGGCGCAGGCATGAACATCGTCGAGGTCCGGCCGGGGCTCGCTTTCGGCGCCGGGCCGCTGGTGCTGATCGCCGGTCCGTGCGTCATAGAGAGTGACGAGCACGTCCACTTCCTGGCGCGCACCATCCGGAGCATCGCCGGCGATTTCGTATTCAAGGCCAGCTTCGACAAGGCAAACCGGTCGAGTGCCAAATCGTCGCGCGGACCGGGCCTCGACGAAGGGCTGCAGATTCTCGCCGGGCTGCGCCGGGAAGGCTACGCGGTCCTCACCGACATCCACGAGAGCTGGCAGGCGGAACGCGCCGCTGAGGCCGCCGACATCCTGCAGATCCCTGCTTTTCTTTGCCGGCAGACAGACCTGCTGGTGGCGGCCGGCCGCACCGGCCGGGTGGTGAACATCAAGAAAGGCCAGTTCGTCGCGCCCCACGACATCCCGCGCGCGGCGGAGAAGGTGGCAGCGACAGGTAACAACCGCATCCTGCTGACGGAACGCGGTTCATCGTTCGGCTACAACAACCTGGTGGTGGACATGCGTGCACTGCCGCAAATGCGAGCCGCGGGCTGGCCCGTTGTTTTCGACGCGACACACAGTGTGCAACTGCCCGGCGCGGCAGGTGAAGCGTCGGGCGGCACGCCCGAGTTCATCGAGCCGCTGGCGCGGGCCGCCGTAGCCACGGGCATCGACGGAGTCTTCATTGAAGTCCACGAAGAGCCGTCGCGCGCGCTGTCGGACGGGGCCAATGCACTGCGTCTGGACCACTTGCGGGGGTTGCTGACGCGGCTCCGGCGGATCGATTCCCTCGTCAAAAGCGCGGAATTCTGTGGCGCGCCGGAGTCCACACCTGGACCTGGCCGCGCGTCTAGTATTGTGGATTAGAGTGTCAGGAGAGCGACCATGATGTCCAATGCCCACCGCGCCCGGCGCGGCTTTTCGCTGATCGAGCTGCTGATCGTTATCGCGATCATCCTGATCATCGCCGCCATCGCCGCGCCGAAGCTGAACATTGCCCGCATGCAGGCCCAGGAAATGGCCGCCATCCGCACGATCACCACGATCCACCTGGCACAGACTTCCTACTACTCGCAGTTCGGCCGCAACGCCGAGAGCCTGCAGCAACTGGGTCCGCCGGCCGGGGGACAGCCAGGCCCGGCCGCCGCGGATCTGATCTCCGGCGATCTGGCAGCGGGCCAGAAGAGTGGGTATATCTTTACGGTGGCGCCGACCAAGGAAGGCTACACGGTCACGGCAGTTCCGCAGGTCTTCAGCCAATCGGGACGCCGCACCTTCTACTCCGACCAGACGCTGGTCGTCCGGGAGAACTGGGGCCCAGAGCCGGCCACGGCACAGAGCAAAGAGATCAAGTGAACGCCCGTGGCGTACCAGCGGCACCTTCCGTACGCTCGCTCTGGAGACGAATTACGATCCTCGCGTGGGGAGGGCCTGCATTCGGCGATGAGGCCGGATTCAGGACCGTCGCGGCTTGCCGACCTGCGTCAATGAGCCCAGGAATGCGACTAAGGCGCCCAGGGCCAGCCAAGCCGCGTCGATAGCTCCTTGCCTGCCACTGAATCGGAAGGCCATGTTGATGAAGAATCCGTAGACGATCAGGACGAAAGCGGCCAGAGTGTAGATTGCCTGGAGCGGCCTGAACCTGTTGAGCAAAGCAAGTCCGCCCGCTAAAATGCCGGCCAGACCGAGGATGGCCAACCAGGCGGTCAGGACGCCCCCTTTCCACCAGGGGAGCATCGGCATGTCCAGGTTTTGAATGTTGGTAACAACGATGAGCAGCGCAAGGGCAGTCAGGAACAGTCCAACCAGAATGGAAAACGCACAACTCCAGAAGCGCAGTAAGAGACCGAAGAACTTCACGATACCTCCGCACCACCAAGAACGAGGCGAGTGATCATTCTATCAATTCGCAGCACGTAGTCCTTGGCCACTTGATCGTCCGTCACGCCCCGAGCGGCCGGCGCGCTCGCAGTTTGGGCCCATCGGCCGTGCAAGCGCTCTTCGCTTTTTCAAGAGTGATGTCGCTTCGCGAACGCTATCCGGGTCCCGTGAGGGACGCGTTGCGCCAAACGTCCTCACCCCTGGTCATGGCCGCGCCTGTGTCTGCGCCAGCCCCAGCACCCGTTCCAGAGTCTTCATCGGAAGCGCGCCTTCACGCAGCGCCCGCTCGTTGAAAGTTCCGGCCTTAAACGACTTGCCTTCCTTCAACTCCGCGGCCACGCGCAGCCGTTTCCACTCACTGTA
>JBEKHU010000634.1:0-2966 GCA_050012115.1 Bryobacteraceae bacterium
GAGGGACGGGCCGAGGGCGAGGTGGTCAGGATCCTCGAACGGGCCCACCCGACGGTGGTCGGCGAATTCCGCGTGGGGCGGCGCGAGAACTACGTGGAGCCGCACGAGTCGCGCATCCGGCAGTCGATTCTGATCCCCGACGGGATGGAGCTGCCCGGGGCCGGGGCCACGCCCGACCGGATCGGAGCGCCCGCGCCGGCGGTCCGTAGCGCGGAAGATCTGAACGGCATGATCGTCAACGTCGAAATCGTCGAATATCCGGAGGACGAGAACGACGACGCGGTGGGCCGCGTGGTGGAGATTCTCGGGCATCCGGACGATTTCGGCGTGGACGTCGAAGTGACGATCCGCAAGCATCATCTGCCGCACCGCTTTCCGGCGGAAGTGCTGGAGCAGGCGGAAGCCTGTACACCGACCATTACGGCCGAAGAGCTGCGCGGGCGGCGCGATTTCCGCAACCTGGAGTGCGTCACGATCGACGGCGAGACGGCGCGCGACTTCGACGATGCGGTGTGGGTGGAACGCCTGTCGAACGGCCGCTATCTGCTGCACGTCCACATCGCCGACGTGAGCCACTACGTGCGGCCGGGGACGCCGATTGACAGGGAAGCGCTCAAGCGCGGGACGAGCGTCTACTTCCCCGACCGGGCGGTGCCGATGCTGCCGCTGGAACTGAGCACGGAGATCTGCTCGCTCAAGCCGGGCGTGGACCGGTTGGTGCTGTCGGCGCTGCTGGAGATCGACCGGGCGGGCGAAACCGTGGCCCAGGAGTTCTGCCGCGGGGTCATTCGCAGCGCCGAGCGGATGACGTACACCAACGTGCAGCTTGTGCTGGACGGCGATGCGACCCAACGCGAGCGGTATGCGGCGCTCAGCGGGCGCTTCGAGCTGATGAAGGAGCTGGCGGAGATCCTCAACCGCCGGCGCGACAAGCGCGGATCGATCGATTTCGACCTGCCGGAACCGCTGATCCTGTTCGACGAGCAGGGCGCGATGACGGGCATCCGGCGCAGTGAGCGGCTGTTCGCCCACCGCATCATCGAGGAGTTCATGCTGGCGGCGAACGAGGCGGTCGCGGGGCACCTGGAAGCGCACCTGGAGGAGTCGATCTACCGCGTCCACGAGCCGCCCGACCCGGCGCGCGTGATGGACTTCGAGGAGCTGGCGCTGCGGTTCGGGCACACGCTGGGGATCGGCGCGATTCCGGTGAAGCGCTACGGCGTGGTGGACCGCAAGAGCGACGGCCGCAAGATCCGTAAGGACATCGTGCGCGCCGACGAGCGGATGCAGGTGACATCGCGGATGTACCAGAAGCTGGTCGAGAAGCTGGAGGGACGCCCCGAGGAGCGCATTCTCAACTACCTGATGCTGCGCTCGCTGAAGCAGGCGCGTTACAGCGCGACGAACTCGGGCCACTTCGCGCTGGCGGCGAAGAGCTACACGCACTTCACGTCGCCGATCCGGCGCTACCCGGACCTGATCGTGCACCGCCTGCTCGGCGGCCTGCTGGACAGGCGTCCGTACGAGGAGGGCGCGCTGGAAGCGGTGGCACAGATCTGCTCCGATACCGAGCGCCGCGCGGCCGAGGCCGAGCGCGACCTGGTGGAGTGGAAGAAGATCCGCTTCATGACGGAACGCGTCGGCGACGACTTCCCTGCCCTGGTGATCAGCACGACGAAGTTCGGCTTTTTCGTCGAGCTCGACGAGCTGTTCGTCGAGGGGCTGGTGCCAATCGACACGTTGCCCGGAGGGCGCTGGAATTTTCAGGAGAACACGCGCAAGATCGTCGCCGAACGCAGCAAGGCCGAGATCCGCATCGGCGACCGCGTGCAGGTGCGGCTGTTTCGCGTGGATGGGGTCGAGAAGAAGCTGCTTTTCGCGCTGATGGCGCCGGAGCAACAGGAACGCGCGAGACGCAAGCGCTGAGTCAGCGGCCGATGTGCCGGGCGCATTGCGGGCAATACTGCGCCTCCTTGAGATCGAGCCGCTCGACGGCGTGACTCGAGGCCATCACGCAGCGCCAGTCGTCACAGTGGCGCAGGCCGAGCGTATGGCCTAGCTCGTGCAGCGCCTCCTTGGCCAGGCGCGCATCCAACTTCGACTCATCCCGGGGCAGGCCGTAGAACTCGTCGCGCAGCCGATGCAGCGACACGATGGCGCGGGGGCCGCCGAGTTGAGCCTCGCCGAAGACGAAGGTCAGCACGGGCACATACAAATCGGCCTCGGTCACGGCGAGCACAGCGCGCCCGTCAGAGGGCGGCTGAAGCGAGGCGAGGACGGAGGAGGAGTAGTATTGCCCGCGGACCGCATCCTCGGCGAAGGCGATGTCGAAGACGGACGCCTGCACGTGGCAGGAGACACCGAGGCGGCGGGCCAGTACGCTGGCCAGGCGATCGAGCAATTCGAGGGCCGGGGCCTTTCGGCCGTCCGCACCCGCGCGAATCAGATCAACGCCCTCAATCACGCTTGGCGGCGCTCCGCTATTCCGCCGTCACGGGTTTCGAATCGGGCTCTTTCAGCCCGTAGCGGCGAATCTTGTTGTAGAGCGTCGTGCGGTCGATGTCGAGCAGCCGCGCGGAGCGCGAGAGGTTCCAGTTGGTTTCGGCCAGGATCTTCTCGATGTGCACTCGTTCGATGTCTTCCAGGCGCTGGCCGTAAACGGGGCGCGCGGGATTCACCTGAAAGGGGAAGGCCTCCGGCGGAAGGTCGTCTTCCCGGCTGATGAGGAGCGCGCGTTCGATGGCGTTTTCGAGTTCGCGCACGTTGCCCGGCCAATGATATCCGAGCAGCAGTTCGAGCGTACGGGGAGCCAGACGCGGCGCGTTGCGGTTCATCGACGCCGCGAATTTCCCGATGAAGTGCTTGGCCAGGATCGGAATGTCCTCGCGCCGCTCGCGCAGCGGCGGGATGTCGATATTGAAGACGTTGAGGCGGTAATAGAGATCGGGCCGGAAAGTGCCCTGTTC
>JBEKHU010000635.1:0-2961 GCA_050012115.1 Bryobacteraceae bacterium
AGGAAGCACCCAACGAGACCTCCATCATCTGGTTCTGTACCTGAATGACGTATTGTTCCCGGGTGACGCCGCAATCCACCAGCACCGCCACGTCGGCCACAACGCCGTGATCGAAGTACAGTCGGACGTGGAAATCCCTGGCCGGGCTGTCCGGGTAAGGCTGGGTGCGGGTTTCGACCGCTCGCACGTCACCGCACAGGAAGCGCAAGCAATCCAGCGGATGAATGGCGGTTCCGATGCCGAACTCCGGCTCCAGGCGCCGGTTCCGCAGCATCTCCGCGCGGACATAACGGACGGGCTCGTTCGCGCGCGCCCACTGTTTGAGCCGCCGCACGCCCGGCATGGCGCGGCGATTGAAGGCCACGTAGTTGAGAACCTTGTACTGGTCGGCCAGCAGAGCCAGTTTTTCCGCCTGCTCCACCGTCACCCCAGGGGGCTTTTCCGTGAACACGGGAATTCCCAGCGGCAGGACTTGTTCCAGAACGCCCGCGGTCGCAGTGGGCTGCACCATGCAATAGATGAGGTCCGGCTGGACCTCGGAGATCATCTGGCGGTAGTCATCATAAGCGCGGGCATAGCCGAACTCGCGCGAGAACATCCGCGCGCGCTCCAGGTCCAGGTCGCAGATGGCCTCCAGAGAGAGACGCGGCGAGGCTTCGGCGGCGAGGCGCCGCAAGGTCGGGGCGTGATACTGCTGGCAGAAACTGCCGGCTCCAATTTGAACCGCTTTCCAGGGCACGCTCATTTAATCCTCCCTTTGTGAGTCAACGGGTGGATGCGAGGGCGGCACGCATCCAACGCATGAAATGAGGCACAGCGACCTCCGGTTCGGGAATCTCCGGATGCCAGCGTTTCTCCCATTCAAACGAGACGAATCCGCCGTACCCGGCGCGCTCCAGCAGGTCTACCAGCGTCTGCGCCGGAAACTGCCCTTCGCCCATGAGAACTGGATCCCAGAGCTTCCCAGGCGCGTTGTCGCGCGGCGGACGAGCGTCCTTGATGTGAACGTGGCGGATCCGAACCCCAAGAACTTCCAACCCCTGGCGTGGCTCTTCGCCAAACTCGGAGAAGGCGTTGGCGGGGTCCCAGACAACTCCCGTGTTCGCGCTGCCGGCCGCATCCAGAACCTGCACGGTGTCACGCGCGCAGGCGAAATCGCCATGGCTTTCCAGCCATACTTGAACCCGCAATGGCTCGCCAAAATCGGCCAGCTCCCGAACTCCTTCCGCAATCCAGGCGGCGGTAGACGCGCAGTCTGCCCCGGGTTGGACCCGGTCTCCAAACACCCGGATGCCGGGGGCGCCCAGTTCGGCGGCCAGTTCGATCATGGCGCGACCCATCTGCACGGCCTCGCGCCGGCGGGCCGCCTCCGGATGATGGAAGAAGCAACTGGTATCCAGGCACGGGATTTCGAGTCCTGCCTCCTTTAGGCGCTGACACGTGGCGCGCAAGCTCGCCCCGCTGAATTCGGGCCGCTGCCACAGGCGGTCGTCGCTTTCGATGAAGCGCAACTCAATCCCGTCGAACCCTTCCCGCAGCGCGGCCGCCACCACGGCATCCAGGTTCCAACTCGGGCATGCAAGTGTGGAGAAGCTGATCTTCATGGTCTTACGTCATCCGGTCCAACATCTCGGCGGTTACGCGGTTTTCGACGGGCTCTCCGGCGAAGAATCGCGCCAGGTCGGCCAGGATGATGTCGGTGATTGCGTGTCGCACGGCACGCGAAATGGCCCCCACGTGCGGGGTGAGTATGGCCCTGGAGGCGCGGCGCAGCGGATGCCTCCCCGGCAGGGGCTCCAGCGGATCGGTGACGTCCAGAGCGCACCTCAGCCGGCCCTTCAGGACCATCCGCGTCAGCGCATCGAGATCGACCAGCCCGCCGCGTGCCACGTTGATCACCACCGCGCCGCGCGGCAGTATCGCCAGGCGCTTGCGGTTCAGCATCAGGCGCGTCTCATCGGTCAGCCCGGCCGCCACGATCAGGTACTGCGACTCGGCCAGAACGGCTTCCAGGGAATCCAGTTGGACAGTCCCACAAGCCACCGACTCGGGCGCAACATACGGATCATAGACCCGCAACCGCGTGCCGAAGGGAACCAGCAGATCCGCGATGGCCCGGCCGATCCGCCCGAATCCGATCAGCCCCACTTCCCGCTCCAGAATGGTCTGGTCGCCGCCGCCCGAGAGGTGCATCTCTTCGTAAATCGCGTTCGACGGGCGGCGCAGAAGCTCGCGATACCGGTCCACGTCGCGCGCGAAATAGAGCAGGAACGTGACCGCCAGTTCCGCCACGTGACGGGCCATCGGAGAGGCCGCATTCGCGATCACCAGCCGGTCGAAAAGCAGGCGCGGGAAGCGGCCCTTGACCGCCCCTCCGCAATGGCTGATGATGCGCAGCCGCGGCGCCCACCCCAGCAGCTCCTCAGAGAAGACGGGACTATCCCAAGTCGTGATGAGCGCGTCCGCCTCCTTCAGTTCCTTCCGCATCTCGCTGGTGACGGTGCGGGAAGCCAGGCGATGCCAGTCGGCCCAGCCACTCAGCCGCGCCTGATGTTCCGGCGTGAAAAAAGATCCGAAGAGCTTCAGATTGGAGGAAACCAGCACGCGAGGTTTTTTCGAGGAGGGCCGCATGGTTATCTATCGCAGATTTGCAACTGGTCCAGAGCAGAGTGTCAGCGCGACAATCATACAAGTTTTTATCCTCGCCGCGTTCGCAACTGCGGAGTGTGAAACGACGCGCGCCGCGCGAGCATGGGACGGGCCGGAACGAGCGGCACGCGTCAGTCCGAAGCCTACTGGAATTCGAGGATCGTGGTCTCCCGCGCCGGCACCACCAGCCGCCCGCCCGCACTCGGCGCCTGGCGGCGCAGATCCACGATGCCGCGATAGGCGAACCCCGGCTTCAGAACCAGGTGCGCCTCCCGGTCCGAGTTGTTGGAGAGGTACGCCAGGCGTCTGCCC
>JBEKHU010000636.1:0-2958 GCA_050012115.1 Bryobacteraceae bacterium
CGTTCCTCGGCGCTGGTCTGCCGTAGCGGCTCGACGCTCTTGATTCGGAACGGCTCGATGATGGTTCTCACGGCAGGCGCCTCCGAGCGGAGGATAGCATTTCAAGACTTGACCCAGACTCCCGTCCCTTAAACAAAAAGGGTGGCTTCTGAAAGCCGCACATTGCCCGGCCCAGCCCCGTAGACTGTTTCTCATGTACCTTCGGCGTGTCCTGTGCATCCTCGTCCTCGTTTCCAGCTCGCTGCTCGGCCAGGGCGCCGAATGGATCCGTGCCAACTACGCCAAACACGAGGTCCGCATCCCCATGCGCGACGGCGTGCATCTGTTCACGGAGGTCTACACTCCCAAGCTCTCGTCGCGGCCTTATCCGATTCTGTTAGCGCGCACCCCCTACGGCGCCGGGCCCCGCGGCGAGACCAGCTATCCTTCCCACCTCGGGCCCTCCGAAGCGCTCGCCCGCGCCGGCTACATCTTTGTTCTCCAGGACGTACGGGGCCGCTACCTGAGCGAAGGCACGTTCGTCGAAATGCGCCCGCAGCTCGCCACCCACACGGGGCCGCGGGACATCGATGAGAGCACCGACACCTACGACACCATCGATTGGCTGCTGAAAAACATCCCCGGCCACAACGGGCGCGTCGGCCTCTACGGCACGTCTTATCCGGGCTTCTACGCGGCAGCCGCGCTGCTGTGCGGCCATCCGGCGTTGAAAGCAGTTTCTCCGCAGGCGCCCATGGTCGACCTGTTCCTCGGCGACGACTACGCCCACAACGGCGCCTTCTTCCTCGCCGCCAACTTTGGCTTTTACTGGTATTTCACGGAGACCAGCGCCTCGCAGCCCGCGGAGCGGCCGGCGCGTTTCGATTACGGCACCAAGGACGGCTATGCGTTCTACCTCGCCCTGGGCCCCCTCTCCAACGCCGAGGAGAAGTACTACAAGCACCGCAATCCGTATTTCAGCGACCTGCTCCAGCACACCGCATACGACGAATACTGGCGCTCGCGCAGCCTGGAGCCGCATCTGCACGACATCCAGCCCGCCGTGCTGGCCGTTGGCGGCTGGTACGACGCCGAGGATCCGCAGGGGCCGCTCCGGCTCTACCGCGACGCCTCCACTCGGCAATCGCGCTCCCCCGTCGCCCTGGTCATGGGCCCGTGGGTCCACGGCGGCTGGCACGGCGAGCAGGGTGACCATCTCGGCCCCATCCAGTTCGGCCAGCAGACCTCGAAGTTCTTTGAGGACTCCATGGAAACGCCGTTCTTCGAGCGTTGGCTTAGAGACGGCGAGGACCCCAAGCTGCCCGCGGCCTGGGTGTTCGAGACCGGCGCCAACCGCTGGCGTCAATTCGCCGCCTGGCCGCCGCCGGCCGCGCATCGCCGGACCCTCTATCTGCGCCAGGGCGGCGCGCTGGCTTTCGAGCCCCCGCCGGAGCCCGTTGGTTTCGACCAGTACCTCAGCGACCCGGCCCGGCCAGTGCCGTTTACTTCGTTCATCACGCTCGGCATGGCCCAGGAGTACCTGGTCGACGACCAGCGCTTCGCCGCCCGCCGCCCCGACGTGCTGGTCTATCAGACCCCGCCGCTCGACTCCGACATCACGTTGGCCGGACCAATCGGCGTGCGCCTCGAGGCTTCCACCTCCGGCACGGACTCGGACTGGGTCGTGAAGCTGATCGACGTCTATCCCGACAACACCCACAACCCGTCGCCCAACCCCGGGCGGGTCCAGATGGGCGGCTACCAGCAACTGGTCCGCGGCGAGCCCTTCCGCGGCCGCTTCTGGAAAAGCTTCGAGCGCCCCGAACCGCTGCCGCCGAACCAGTTTGTCGAAATCAAGTACGATCTGCCGGACATCTTCCACACCTTCCGCCAAGGGCACCGCATCATGGTCCAGGTGCAGAGTTCCTGGTTTCCTCTGGTGGACCGCAACCCGCAGAAGTTCGTCCCCAGCATCCCCTTCGCCCGGCCCGAAGATTTCGTACCCGCCACCGAGCGCATCGGGCGTTCGGCTGCAACGCCAAGCCGGCTGGAGCTGCTGGTGCTCGAATGAATCCGCCCCGCCCGCGCCGGCCCAACCAGGCCCGCGCGACGAGAACCGCCCACCTGCCTTCAATCTGGATTCCCGTTATTAACGACTCATTTATAATGTTCTGGTAACCTGTGCGGCTTGCAGACGTATTCAGTATGAGTTCCAACTTCCGGCAGACACTCCGGGGCATTCCTCCCCGGTGAGAATCAGGACTACCCGCTGCGACCATCCTTCGACGCTCCTCCCGAGATCCAATCCCAACCGTCCCGGCATACCTGGCGCGGCAGCTTCCGACTGCGCCAGCTCAAGCACCGTTGGGGCTGGGGAGAGCTCACTGCCGGGCCCTCTGGGAGAGCCTGGAAAAACCATCCCTTTCTGCGCGACATCCTCGTGCTCCTGTTGCTGTCGGCGTCTGGGCTGTTGATCGCTGGCTACCATCCAGGCTGCGAAGACGACGGCGTGTATCTCACTGCCATCAAACACGATCTGGCGCCCGCGCTGTACCCGCATGACGCCGACTTCTTCGCGCTCCAGTTGCAGGCCACCGTTTTCGACGGAGCCATCGCCGCTCTGATCCGGCTCTCGCACCTGCCTGCCGGGATCGTCATTCTCGCCCTGCATGCCCTGACCATCTTCTTCCTGCTGTGGGGCTGTTTGCGGATCGCCCGCGCCTGTTTCCCCGAGCCCTGCGCGCATTGGTCCGGCGTCGCCCTGGTCGCCGTCCTGTTGACCCTGCCCGTCGCCGGAACGGCCCTCTACCTGGTCGATCAGAATCTGCATCCCCGCGCCATGGCGACAGCCACGATGCTCGCCGCAATCATGGCCGTTTTCAATCGGAGATGGCTGCTTGCCGGGGCGTTGCTGCTCCTGGCGCTGGCCCTGCACCCGATGATGGGCCTGTACGGCGTCTCGGCCTGCCTGTTCCTGGC
>JBEKHU010000637.1:0-2955 GCA_050012115.1 Bryobacteraceae bacterium
AGCATGAACGGTCGAATGGTGTCCCCACTGCGCAACGACCGTTTGAGAATCGAGCCGTCCGGCAGTTCCGGCTCGACCTCAGCTCGGGCAGAACAAGCCGTTTTGAGAACCCGTTCGTAGTCGGCGGCAGCCAGAGAGTCCCCCGCCTGCAGGTCGCGCCGGGCCACGAAGACCGCCTGAGCCAACTGGAATCTCCCCAAGACTTGAACCGGAGTGGTTCGATGCGGATCGTATTCGAGAGCACCACGCCAGAGGAAACTGCACGAATCGCCGGCCGCCGACAACATCTGGAAGCCCGACGGCGGCAGCATCAAACGACCCGCAGGTCCCACCGCCGGCTGGAAGGAAGTCACCTGGACCAGCCTGGCGCTGCTATGCCGGGCGAGAAGCGCGGTCTGAACCGCCTCCGCCACGGCTTCCGATTGCAAGCGCTCAAGCCGTCTTTGCAGACAAATCCCCTGCGGCGGCAGATCGGCGTTCGGCACAAGACCCCAGAGACGCATTTCCGCCGGAGAGATCCATCTCCGGGTTCCCGGGTCCGGGGTTTCAGCCACAACGCGATGCGGAGAAATCGAGTCCGGGACTTGAACAAAGCGCGCCAAAGCGGCTGCCCGTACGACCGGTCCGTCGATCTCGACACACGCCCCGGCCATCGCCGGCGCGGGCAGCAGAGCGGCATACAAACACATCTGAATGAGGCGGCTGCGCACGCGTTTTACCTCGATAAGTTATTGACCTGCTGGTACATTTGATCCGCGGCCGTAACCACCTTCGAATTCGCCTCATAAGCGCGCTGGCTGACGATCAGGCCGATCATCTCGTCGACTACGGACACGTTCGATTGCTCGGTGTAGCCCTGCATCAGAGTCCCCAGGCCCTCCTGGCCGCCAGGCGTGCCGACAGTGGCCGCCCCCGAGGAATCAGTGGGCGTGTACAGGTTGCTTCCGATGCCGTTGAGCCCGGCCGGGTTGGGGAAATTGGCGAGTTGGATCTGGCCCACGACCTGCGCGGCCGTCTGACCGGGCAGCGTGACGCTCACAGTCCCGTCGTTGGCGATGGTAACGCTCTGGGCTTCGGACCCTATTCTAGATCGTTGAGACATTCTAGGAGGATGTGATGGGGCCTTTATTCTTTGCCGTCGCGGCGCTGGCGCTGATTGCATTCCTGCAATTCAGCCTGTTCATCGCGACAAGGCGTCGCCTGGAACTTCTGATCACCTCGCAGAACAGCCGATTCAATGATTGGCACGCGAAGGAGGAGAGGCTGATTGCGGAAATCTCCCAACTCAAGGACGAAGTTGCCGGTTTGCGGCCTTCCCGGGGAACGACCCCACTTCCTGGTCAGTCGATGAACCTGAGCCGCCGGAATCAGGTACTCCGCTTGCACTTCCGTGGCGATTCGCCTTCGCGGATCGCCTCCGCTCTTCAAATCAGCAAAGGAGAAGTCGACCTTCTGCTCAAAGTGCACCGGACATTGGTTCCCTCCACCGGCTGGACCACCTTGGGCACACAGGCACCACGAAAGGCGCTGGGAATCGCCCCCGACTCTACGCGTCCGACAGACGAGGGCGAATCCCCTCAGGCCGCGGCCATTGCTCCTACAGCCTTTGATGCTTCACCGGCGAGCCAAGTGGCCGCGGAGTAAGCGGGTGAGCATCTTCGATTGTGACCGTCGAGGTTGTTTCCTTGTGATCACGCATCAGAACGATGGGAAACGTCTTCTTTCCGCTCTTCCCGGAATTACGAATTGCGCTCGTAACTTCCCGAGGCGTAGTGACAGCGTCCTTGTCCACCTTCAGAAGCACGTCGCCCGCCTTCAAACCGGCCTTCTCTGCCGCCGAACCCTTGAACACCGAGCGGACCAGCACGCCGTCCTTCACACCAAAGTAGCTGGCAAGCTGTGTTTCGCCCAGGCCCTCGGCTTCGACACCGAGCATGGAGCTACGCCAGAACATCATGGCTCGGGGAACATCCGGCACCAGAACATTGAACTCCGGAACCTCGATGTGGAAATCCTCCATGTCGGGTCCGAAGAACTGTGTCTTGCGCGTACCCAGAGTCGCAGACACCGCCTGTTGCACGCCCGCGCGGACAATTGTCAGCTTGACCGTTCTGCCCGGAGGCGTCTCACGAACAAAGCGTATGAATTGCTCGGCCCCTTCCACTCGCTGGCCGTTGTAAGCAAGGATAACGTCTCCGGCCTTGAGGCCGGCTTGCGCGGCTGGACTATCCTCGTCTACCCGCGTGATTTCCACCCCGTATTCCTCTTTTAGCTTGAGCGCATTGGCGCGCTCGCTGTCGATTTCCGTGACGCCCACGCCAAGAAAGGCATGCGACTCCCAACTGGCCTGCATCAAGAGCGGAGGAGCCGTCTGGAGCGGCTCTGGAACCTGCGCCCCGGCAGTCACGGGCAACAGAACGAAGAAGGCCGGGAGGATCGCGTCCCGGACCAGTTTGTTGAATCTCAGCATGATCTTCACCTCACTCCAGTGGACGCGCTGACCGAACCCGGGTCACGTGCCGCATGTAACAAATGCTGCCTTCCTTCAGAACGTTCCGGCCGATGCTTTCATGGCGCGCAGGGCGTCAACGCTCCGCTCACGGATGTAGCTGTTCTCTTCGTGCCGCAACACCTCCTGGAGTGTGCTGGCCACAGCGGCTCCGCGAGACTGAACGAGCAGATCGATCGCCTGTGTCCGCATTGCCGGACTCGGATCATTCAACAGAACTTGAGCCAGGGCGCTGCGGGTTTCGGGATCGCGCGAGTATGGCCGCAGAGCGTCCAGAGCCTTCAGACGGACGCCCGAGTACCTGTCCGTTCGAAGAACTAGGAGCAGGGCCTTGCGCACGGTCTCGTCGTTGCAACGGTCGCGAAGCAGATCGATAGAGTCGATCCGCAGCGCAGGATCCTGGTCGTTCACCGCAGCCAGCAAGACGCCTCGCACCCGGGGATCAT
>JBEKHU010000638.1:0-2954 GCA_050012115.1 Bryobacteraceae bacterium
CGCCATCCTGTTTGTGCTCGGCATGATGGCGCAGGGCCACCTGCTGGCTTGGGACCTCTCGAAACTCTGGCCCTGCTATAGCGTCCTGCACGGCATCGCCGCCGGGTACCTGATCGCGCTGGCCGTCGCGCTCGAGTTCCGCCCCAGAACGCAAATCCTGATTACGACTTTGTTTCTCTTGTTGTATTGGGGGCTGCTGATGCTGGTGCCGGTGCCCGGCGTCGGCGCGGCCGTCCTCACCCCGGCCGGCAACATGGCGACGTGGATCGACCAGCTCGTTCTCGGGCGTTTTCACCACGGCGAGAACACGTGGTTCGTCAGCTACCTCGGCTTCGCCTCCTCGGTTCTGCTCGGTGTCATGGCGGGACACGTGCTGCTCTCGGCCCGGGCGGCCGCGGCGAAGCTGCGTCTGCTGGCCGCCGCCGGCGCGGGCTGCCTCGCCGCCGGGTTCGCCTGGAGCCTGGCGCTTCCCATCATCAAGCTGTTGTGGACCAGTTCCTTCGTCCTTGTATCCGGGGGCTTTAGCTTCCTCGCCCTCGCGCTGTTCTACTGGATGATCGATGTCCGGGGCTGGCGCCGCTGGGCTTTCCCCTTCCGTGTCATCGGGATGAACCCGCTCGTGGCGTACATGGCCATAATGCTGATCGGCCTCCGCGGCATCGGCGGGATCTTCATCGGCAGCCTGCTGCCGCGCATCGGGAGATGGGACGGACTGCTCGCGGCGACCGCGGGGTTCCTCGTCCTGTGGCTGTTCCTCCTCTGGATGTACCGCACGCGCTCGTTCGTGAAGATCTGAATTTGACTGGAAGCATCGGACCGCGCCGCCCTGCAAAACACCGCCAAATCACCGTGCGCGGCGAAGCACGGTGAATTTCCGATAAGTCCTTTAGAACACCGTAGATACACGGTGACGCACGGTGCGCACGCAAAAATGTGCGTGTTAATGTTTCTAACCCCTTTGCTTGCAACAGATCCACCGTGGCGCACGGTGACGCATATTAATGTGGCAGTTTAATGTGCGTAACTCCAATCATTGCCACAGATCCACCGTGACGCACGGTGACGCGGCTTAATGTGCGGTGAAATGCACGGTAAAATTTCAACAAGCCCTTTGATTGCCACAGATCCACCGTGACGCACGGTGCACGCATTTTACGGTGTTTTTACGGTAAAAACACGGTGTTTTCACGGTAAAACGCGGCATTTTCACGGTGCGCCGCGCGGAAGACCTCCACGCGCCGAGCGGTGTCCCGCTCCCCACGGATCGGTGAAACGGACGCGGGGCGAGCAGCATCTATAATGGCCTAAGACCAGAATGCCGGCAGTGTATTCAGCGGTTGCGGGGCGGGGATGGTGGGGCCAGCTCGGCTTGCGCCTGTTCCTGTTCGCCGTTCTGGCTGCATTCGTCGCCGTCCAGGATCCGGCGGCGAGTCTGCACGAGCATTCGCACTCCGGCCCGCACACGCATTGTTGCGCAGCGTGCCATTCGGGCCTGTTCCTGGCAGTGCCGGCGGCCGCGCCTGCGCTTCCGTTCGACACGGCCGCCGCGTGCTTCACCCAGGCTTCCGCCCCGCCGCGGCCGGGCAACGCGGCCGTCCTTGCCAGTTCCTCGCGGGCGCCGCCCGTGGCTTCCTCGCTCCATCTCGTTTGATCCCGCGCGCCCGCTAGAGCACACGAGAACGTGCCGGCGGGGGCGCAGGATCGGGCATAAACAGCAGACGAATTGGGAGGAAGCGGATGCGATTCATCTCAGGCCTATTCCTTTATGGATTGATCGTCGCGGCGTGGCCGTGCGCGATCGGGCAATCGATTCACAGCGGCACGGTGACCGGGACGGTGACGGACCAGTCGCGCGCCGTTATTCAGGGGGCGAAGGTAGAACTGAAAAACGCGGTCACGGGCTACAGTCAGGCGACCATCAGCGACGCGGCGGGCAATTACCGGTTCAACAATGTGCCCCAGAATCAATACGTCCTGGCGGCCGTGGCCCAGGGCTTCGCGCCGTTGTCGCAGACGGTGGATGTGCGCAGCGCGCTGCCGGTGGAGGCGCCGCTGACGCTGAATGTGGCCGGCAGCTCCACGGAGGTGCAGGTGCAAGCCGACGCAAATCTGGTGGAAAGCGACCCGACGGCGCACCAGGATGTGGACCGCGGAGCGTTGCAAAAGCTGCCGGCGCTGGATCCGGCGGCCGGGCTGAGCCAGGCGATTACTTACTCGACGGGGGCGGTGGCGGCAGACGCCAACGGCTTCTTCCACCCATTGGGTGACCACGCACAGGTTTCATTCGTGATCGACGGCCAGCCGATCAGCGATCAGCAGAGCAAGGTCTTCTCGACGCAATTGCCGGTGTCGGCGGTTCAGGGCATGGAACTGGTCACGGGCATGCCGATGGCCGAGTTCGGCGACAAGAGCAGCCTGATCGCGGAGGTGACGACGAGGTCGGCGCTGGGCGCGGGCCGCTGGTTTGGCAACGTCCAGACCAACTACGGGAGTTTCGGCGCGACGAGTTCGTCGGTCGGGTTGGGATACGGCAACAACAAGGTCGGCAATTTCCTGGCCCTGGACGGCTCGCGGTCGAGCCGGTTTCTGGACTCGCCCGAGTTCACGCCGTTCCACGACATAGGCAACAACGAAACGCTGTTCGACCGGCTGGACTGGCAGCCGGACGCGGCCGACGCCTTCCACTTCAACCTGTTTCTGGCTCGTAACTGGATCCAGATTCCCAACACCTACGACCAACTGGCCCAGGATCAGCACCAGCGGGTGCTGACCTGGAATATCGCGCCGGGTTACCAGCACACGTTTAACCCGCACGCGCTGCTGACCGTGAATCCGTACGTGCGGCAGGACCAGTTCACCTACTACGCGAGCCGCGATCCATTTGCCGACACGCGGGAGACGCATGATCAGAGCCGCAGGCTGATGAACTACGGGCTGATGGCTGACTTGTGCAT
>JBEKHU010000639.1:0-2954 GCA_050012115.1 Bryobacteraceae bacterium
AACCGAGGCCAGATCGTTCGCCCCGGCGGAATACGAAACGGTCAGGGCGAATGTCTGCGACAAGCCTTGCCCGGCTGAAGGCGTTACCGAGACGGCCGCAGGAGGCTGCGGTGTCGCGAGTGCCCACGTCGCAGCCTGCACAACGGAGAGAATACTGCCCTGGTTGTCCGTCGCGATCACATTGACATACTTCGTCACCCCACCCCCCACGCTGGCGAAGGCTGACGCGTAGGTGAGGCTGAGGCGCACGGCGACCGAGTTGCCGAAAACGGTCATCGCCGCGCTGGCCGCTTTCACCGTACACTGCGAATTCTGCAGGGTCGCGTTGCTGCCGACGACAGCGCTTCCGACGTTCCCGCTGCCCGCATCGTCGGCCAGGGTGACGGTTTGCGCCGCAACGCTAAAGGTCGTCCAGCAAGCGCTCGCATTGGAATAGGGGTTACTGACATTCACTTGGATCGATTGGATGGCTCGGCCCCCGGCGGGATTGGTAAGCACCAGACTCAGCGCGTGGTTCAATCCGGTGCCGCTGGGCGGGTAGATCCCATTCAGCACCATGTCATTTGCCATCGCGACTTCCTGCAGGAAGCCGTCGCCACTATTCCCTGGCGTGGGCTGAATTGCTCCCGTGGTCACGGGCAGATTGGCCGCTGTCGTCGCACCCGCCAGCAGGATTCGATCCTGCATGGCCTGGACCGCGTAGACCGTATTTGTGCCGGAGCCGCCGGTGTAGCTTACGGTTTGCCATTGATTGCCTGCTGCGGCCAGGATCGCGAACCAGCCGTCAGTCATGCCCTGAAAAGCGGATGGGAGGGCGTTTTGGCGCGGCAGATCGACCGACGAAGTCTGTCCCGCGACAACGACATTTCCACTCGGCTGCAAGGCCATCGCATACACATAGTCGCTGCCGGAACCGCCGACGATGGAACACCAGTTCAGCGCGACCAGACCAGGACTGATCTGGCAGGCGAATCCCTTGGTTCCGCTTCCCTTTGTCGTGACGACCCCCGCTCCGGTTCCGGGGAACCCGATCTGCGAGCTAGCCGATCCCGCTACATAGACATTGCCGTCGGCGTCCAGAGCGACTGCCGCAATCTGGTCCTGGCCGATGCCGCCTAAGTATGAAGAACTTAGCAACGTCGATCCATCGCTGCTCAACTGCGCGACAAATCCGTCGAGGAAGCCCCCGCTAGTGCTCTGAAATGCGCCCAGGACGGGGAAATTGGACGAGCGGGTGGCGCCCGCCACGGTGATGGTTCCAGTAGAATCTACGGCCACGGCGTGACAGCCATCCAATCCGCTTCCCCCAAGGAACGTTGAAAACACAGCGGCTATCCCATCAGCCGACAGCATCGTGACGAAGCAGTCGTCGGAACCCCCGGACATCTTCTGATAAGCCGTTGAGGTAACGGGGAAGTCGGCGGAGCTCGTTTGGCCGGCCACGACCGCGCGCCCCGCGTCATCCACGGCCAGGGCCAACCCGCGATCAGCCCCGGAGCCGCCGAGAAAGGTCGAGTAGACCAGGTCGCCCGCCGAGTCCAATTTGATCGCGAACGCGTTCCAATCCGCCGGCGCTGCCGTCTGCAAGGCATTTGCCGTGGTCAGGAAGTCCGGGGAGTTGGTATAGCCGGTTACGTAGGCGTTCCCATCAGAATCCACTGCGACGGCCTGCCCCTGGTCACTGTAGGAGCCTCCAATCACCGCGAAATACACGACCCCGATGCCGCCCGGCGCCAACCTCATCACTGTGGCTTTGCCGGAGCCGGGTTGCACCCCCGTTGAACGCCCGAACAAACTCGGCGAGGCCGTCTGGCCGGTCAGGTAGATGCTGCCGTCCGGGCCGAGCGCCATGCCGTAGATCGAGTCCAGCTGCGACCCGCCGAGATAGGTCGAAAAGTCGAAGACCGGGTCAATGGTCAGCGGCAACGCGGGGTTTGCTCCGACAACCAGAAAACTCAGTTCGCCTTCAGGGCCCAGCGCATAGCGGACCTCGACCGGGTGCTCTTGGGTTCCCGTATCTGGCTGAAAAGCCGATGGTTTGCCAAGCGAAAAACTCAGCCCAGGGGCGGTGACGCGGAGCCGGCCCTGCGGGTCGAGCCGCGCGCTGGCCCCCTTCCAACTGAGGGACGGGGTAGTCCAGGATGGGCCGGCCAAAAGGTCCACGCCGAGTTCCAATTGGCCATCTCTGACGCGGTAGAACAGGTCCGCCCCGGGCCACAGATTCCGGAACCGAACCCGCTGGAAATGCCGTGAGGTCGTGCGGCCGCCGGGGCCATAGGCTCTGGTGATACCTCCGGTGGGCCACTCGCCACGAGACGAGCCGAGCCTGGAAGCCCCGTTCGGTTGCAGTCTGGCCAGCCCCTGGCCTGTGTCGAGGGCTAAAGAACCGTCGTTCATGAGGGCCACGGGCGCGCTGAAGCCTCGCCCGATAAACGCAATATCCTCAGGGGCCTGGCCCGTGTTCTCCTCGAACCAGACGGGGTGCGGTGGTGGAGTCAGGGCGCGTATCGATTGGGGTGAGCCGGCGAAGCCGAACGCCCCATTCAGGAACAGAACCAAGGAGATTCGCTTGAGCATCCTGTGACATGGCCGGAGACAGCCTGGATGGACCCAGGCCGCCCGGTGCCTCCACACTGACAATCGGCCTGCGAGCACGAATCCTTGAGAGGCGAACGCAAATTATTCGAATCCCGTCCGGCGCGGGCACAGCGAGGGAGTCGGGGGCCACTCGTGTCTTAGCGCCTGAGCAAGGTGGGGCGGCGGCGCGGGCGGAGACGTGCTCGCGGTGCCAATTGTCGTTCACGGGGGACCCGGCTCCGGAAGGCCGGAAAGGCCTCCGTTCGGTGGCCGGGCGGCACTCGCTCCCAAAAGCATGATGGCTCAAGTTGAGCCATTTTTTACGAAGAATCAATGACTTAGAAGCCAAAAACTGGCTCACGTGAGCCATCTGCCCC
>JBEKHU010000640.1:0-2952 GCA_050012115.1 Bryobacteraceae bacterium
GCGCTGGCCGTCGCGCCCAAGCTGAAGGACGCCGGCGTGGATGTCTTCGAGCAGCCTGTCGCCGCCAACCGCCTCAGCGGCTTCGCGGCCGTCAAGCGCCAGGGTGCGCTTCCCATCCTCATGGACGAGGGCGTGGTGTCGCACATTGAGCTCGAGGAGTTCATCCGCCTCGGCCTGCTCGACGGCGTGGCCATGAAGCCCGCGCGCACCGCGGGCCTGTGGGATGCGCGCTGGCAGATCGAGATCCTCGAACGCGAGCGGATGCTGTTTCTCGGCAGCCAGGCTCACCGATCCCGACGTGAGCCTGGCGGCGTCGCTGATCCTGTTCGGCGCTTACGGGCTCAAGTATCCGGCCGCATTGAACGGTCTGCAGTTCCTGCGCGGGTCGTTCCTGAAGACGCCCTTTGTCCTGGAAGACGGCGCGCTGCGCGTGCCGCGGGGGCCCGGCCTGGGTGTTGAGGTCGATGAACAGAAAGTGAGGGACGCAAGCCGTGTCTAAGCTGTTATGGATCGCCGCTCTCGCCTGCATCCTGCGCGCCGGCGAGCCCCTGACATGGACTCAATCCGGCTCCCCGGCCGCGTATGACGAGTTGCGCGAGGGGAACCAGCCCGTCCTGCGCTACAACTACGCGACCCTGCTTGCGCCCGGCGCGCCCGCCAAACTCGCGCGCTGCTGCTACCTGTACCCGTTGTGGACGCCCGCCGGCGTGTCAGTGCTGGACGACTTTCCCAAGGACCACCCGCATCACCGCGGCCTGTTCTGGGCCTGGCCCTATGTTGAGGCGGCAGGCGGCGTGGTCGACGGCTGGTCGGTCGAGGGGCTCAAGGTGGAGAACACCGCTCACAGCACCGAGTCCGCCGACTCCGGACAACTCGCCGTTCTGAATGTCGATAACGTCTGGGTCGCTGGCGGGAAGCGCATCGCCATCCTTCACGAGCGCTACGTGATTCACGCCTCTGACGGCCGCGGCCGCAGCATGGAAGTCGCCTTGACCCTGACCGCTCTGGACGACCCGATCACGCTCAAGGGCTCCCATGAAGCCGAAAAGAGTTACGGCGGCCTGAACGTTCGCTTCGCGCCCCGCGAGCAGACCTTGATCCGCACCGAGGCCGGCGGCTCGGACGGCGACCAGGACCTGAATCCCCATTCATGGGCCGAGCTGGAAGCGCTCTACAACGGCCATAAGGCCGCCTTGCGGATCGACAATGACCCGTCGAACCCCGGCGGCACGCCGCAATGGTGCCTGCGCCATTATGGCTTTCTGGGAGCGGCCTACCCCGGCAAAACGCCCACGCGCGACTCCGTCACCCTTTCCCCCGGCCAACCGCTCGCGCTGCGCTATAGCGTGCGCGTCTTCGACCGCTAGGCGCGGCGTTCGATCCTGACCGCCAGCCGATGCCCGCACAGCCACGCAGCGGGCTTTCAGGGACCGGTCCATTCCCCATTTAGGAGGCTCGACTTTCTGGTGGTGGGCCGCGTCATTCTAGAAGTATCAACTAGGTCTTTGACCGCCTGAAAAGATTCTCAAGAACAATTCAATCCGAAATGTTTTGGCGCATACTTAGGGTATGTCCCGTCCACCCCTGCATATCGAAGTCACAGCGAAGGACCAGAAGGAGTTGAGGAAACTGTTGAGCGGCGGTGTGCAGCACGTGCGAGTTGTCCTGCGGGCCGTCGCGCTGTTGCAGTTGGCCAAAGGCGTCAGCGCGCCGCGGGTTTGCGCCGTACCCGTTCCTATTTCGGCCCGTCGATGAAGCCGTAGTAGCGGCCCATCCAGTAAGGCAGCAGCCAGACCACGCCGCTGCTTTCCGACATGCCGTCTTCGCCGCCAACGGCGCTGTACAAATTGCTGTCCGAGCGACTTGTCGCGCGCTCGCTGGGCGGCAGGATCCGGTCGAGCTCTACATTGTCGAGCATAGGTTCGTGGACCAGCCGCACGTCTTCGCGTTTACGGCTGTCGATGGTCCATTGCACCAAGTCGAGTGGTTCGTCGCGCAACTGTTCGACACATTGGTCCAGAGCAAACTCGCTCCCGGCACGTGGCTTTGCTTGCGCGGCCCAGAGGAAATTGAACAGCGGCCTCGTTTGCGCACGCACGTGATCCCACCAGAACGCGAGTCCCTCTTCGTAAATGCGCCGTTGCTCGGGACGCTGATCGAGGAGCGCCAACTGCAAAACCACGGCGGCGAGTTCTTCGTCGAAATGCGTGCGCTCGGAAGGCTCGGTTGCTAACGGATGGCGCGCGTACAGGTCGTAATGATGCTTTTCCAGCAGTTCGATCGCCGCGCGATGGTACTTCTCGTCGCCGGTCATCATTTCGGCGAGCTGTAGATAGCCGAGGATCTCCAGGCCATTCAACCAGCGTTCCGCGCGCCAGTCCGGGTCGCCATTCAGTTTCTCCGGCGACCAGACGCCCCACAGCGTCGGTTTGCCGTCGATGTCGCGGAACGTGTAGCCGCAGTCGATCATGTGATCGACAATGCGCCGGACGTGGTCGCGAATGATCGCCCGCTCGGCCTCGTCCGCGGCGACGGTGTAGTAGATGAAGTAGGCGTAGAAGTGCATGTTCGCCTCATCCGAACTGGTGTCGCCTTTCCACAACCACTGGCCATCCGCGCTGCGGCGCCAGCGGTTTTCGATGGGCTTGTCGCGCGGGTTCTTAACCAGGCGATCGGCGCGCTGTTCCGGCGAAAAGGTTTCATTTCTATCGTGGACCTTGGGCCAGTCCGAAGGCGCAACCGTGCGCGCGAAGAAGCCGCTCGTGCCTGTGATCTCCTGCAAGAACTTCATCGCGCGAAATGCCTTGCGAGCATTGTCGAGCGCCTGCGCATTCTTCGTCACGGCGTAACGGAACGACTCCATGGCGAGGTACATGCCGGTGTAGCCGCCCTCGTTGTCGTCGTCACGCGGCGTGAAATGCGCCGTGTCGCCGGGGGCCTTCAGGTCGCATT
>JBEKHU010000641.1:0-2951 GCA_050012115.1 Bryobacteraceae bacterium
CAACACCACTGTGACCGTCGTGTTCTTAAGATGTCTGCGGATCATCCGCTGGATGCCAACTTTGCCCCTTTTTTTGGCTTTTTCGTATTCTGAGCGGTCTATAAAACCAGCAACCTCAGATCCCGCAATCACATTCGCGTTCCGAACTTGGTTTGCACGCCAGATGTCGTCGTCGTAATGGAAGCTGAAGAACACTCGTCGAGCCATCTGAGGTCTCTTCCGTACAGCAGGTTTGCCGAAATCACTACACCACTCAACCAATAGTACATTCGTCAGACCTCAATTCGCTGTGCGCTCCAAATCCGCTCCGCCTCACCGGGCTCACGTTATCGCCGCGCGGGTCCGGCCTCAGGCCCAATCAAAAACCGCTACGAAAATAGCGGTTTCCCAAAACCAGACCATTTCGAATCACTCGCTTACGAGAAGACCACCGCCAATCCCCGGCGCTTTTGCCTCCATCGCGGCGCGCTTTTCAAACGGTGATTTTCCGCTCAGGATGAGCGCTAGCCCGGTTGTTTCACCACGATCGCAGTGAGGCGCGATGAGAGGGCCCCAACATCAAACAATGCCACGAGGCGCGCGACCGTAGCCGCCCGCAGGCGTACTTGAACAGTACGTCGAGGACGGGGGGTGCCCCCTGGGCCAAGCGCAACGCAGTAGATGCGGCCCTATCGCGCGCCGCAGCCGATTGCTGGTGAAACATCCGGGCTACCCACCCGCGCGGCCACACCGCGCGGCGCTACACTAGCCAAATGGTTCTCGGTATCGATGTAGGCGGGACACGCCTCAAAGCCGGCTTAGTGGATGAAACGGGAGCCGTCCTCCGCTCCGTCGCCGCTGACACCCCCGCCGAACTCGAGGCCTTCCGGACGGTCGTCCGGCAGCTCGCCGAGCATGCCCTCGACGGCGCCTCGCCCCTCGCCGTGGGCTTCGGCTGCAAGGGCATCGTGAACCCGCAAACCACGCGCATTGAGTGTCTTCCGGGCGCCTGGAAGTTCCTCGAAGGTACCCTGCTCAGCTCCACCCTGGAAGGCCTGCTCCCGCCCGCGACGCCCGTCACAGCCGACAACGACGCCAAGGCCGCCCTGGCCGGCGAAATGGTGTGGGGCGCGGCCCGGGGCGCCAAAGACGCCCTGCTGTTGACGCTCGGCACCGGCGTCGGCGGTGCCATCCTGGCCAGCGGACGCATTCTGCGCGGCGCCTCCGGCGCCGCCGGCCACCTCGGCCACATCAACGCCGAGCCCGACGGCATGCCCTGCATCTGCGGCGGCCGGGGCTGCCTGGAGACCGTGTTTTCGGCCCGCGCCATCGAGTCCGAGGCCTGGGCAGCGGTCCACCAGGGCGTCTCGTCGCCGTTCATCGACGCCGTGCGCGAGGGCCGTTCCGAGTTCCGTTGCGAGAGTATCTTCGAGGCCGCCGCGCAGGGCGATCCCATCGCCGCCTGGATCGTCGAACGCCGCGTCCACAAGCTGGCCGCGGCCGTGGCCGGCCTGTTCCACGCCTTCGACCCCGAATTGCTGATCCTCACCGGCTCAGTCGCTTCGGCCGGCGAGGCGCTGCTTGCGCCGCTGCGGACCGAACTGGCCTGGCGGACCCGCGTGATGCTGCGCCGGGAAATCCCGATCGTCATGGCCGGTGTGGGCGACAACTCGGGCGTCGTCGGAGCGGCCGCGCTTGGCCGTCTGCTCCTCGGGTGAGAGCCGCCATTTCACCCTCAAAAATCCGCAAAATCGCCGTGCGCGGTCAAACACGGTGAATTGTCGATAAGTCCTTTAGAAAACCGTAGATACACGGTGACGCACGGTGCGCGCGTAAAAATGCGCGGCTTAATGTTTCTAACTCCTGTGTTTGCAACAGATCCACCGTGACGCACGGTGACGCATGTTAATGTGGCACCTTAATGTGATTAACTTCTATCATTGCAACAGATCCACCGTGACGCACGGTGACGCATGTTAATGTACGGCGAAATGCACGGTGAAATTCACTTAAGTCTATTTTTTGCAACAGATCCACCGTGACGCACGGTGACATGCGCGGTTCGGCACGGCTAAGTCCTTTAGAAAGCCACAGATACAAGGCAACGCGCGCGCTGCGCGCGCGCCAATACGCGATTCAATTCAGCTAAGTCCTTTAGAAAACCGTAGATACACGGAAACGAAAAAAACACGGTAAAACACGGTAAAAACACGGTGTTTTTACGGTGAAAACGCGATTGGCGCACGGTGCGCTGCTCGGTTTTTGTGTCTCATTCGGGCGACCGCGAGCCCCCAGAATCGGGGTCCTCGACCAGTGCGCCGGACTCCAGTATCTGTAGCGGCTGGCGCGCGTCCAGCAACACCGCATACTCCTCGGTGCGGTCACGATTGTGCTGATTCGAAACGGCTTGCGCGTGTGGGCCATGGGGGATGCCGCGCGGATGGAGCGCCGCCATCCCGGGCTGCAAGTCATCCTTCGGGAACAGGTCCCCACAGTGGCAGAAAACGAATTCGTCGTAGTCCGTATTACGATGAAAATACGGCACATCCTGCGTTTTTGCGTCCTTTTTCAGCGGGCGTTGCAGGAACGTCCGGACCACGGCGCCGGGCGTGATAAAGGTGGACTGAGCGCCGGGGCTCGCGGCCGGGCGCAGGTCGCGCAAGTTGATCTTCCAGGCCGTGAGATCTCCTTTCCAGCCAACGACATCCAGTGGATCCCAGGGGTAGAAGACACTGGAGAATGCGCCGTCGGCGAGGATCCGCACCTCCCACTCCCAGCCGTCCTCCTCGACCAGGTGCGGGTCGGGCTCGGGCGTGACCACGGCGGCCGCATCGTACAGCGCCTGGCGGCCCGGCGGGCCGCTCTCGGGCGGTTCGAATTCGCCTTTGGATTCAATAACTAAGAAGAAGTTATCTAAAGTATCAGGTACGATCCGGTACGTGGTCGAGCAAGGCAGAACGAGGTAATCGCCG
>JBEKHU010000642.1:0-2944 GCA_050012115.1 Bryobacteraceae bacterium
CTGCTCCGCCGCGGCGGGAAACTTTGGGTCCGTGCTTGACACTTGCCGGGCCGCACACTCACAACGGGATTAGCCGAGTACCGCGCCAAGCGATGACTTGGAATGCAATGGAACCCCGATGTCATGCCGGCGCATCGCGCCGGCGGGGAGAAATGGCGGGAATGAGAAATGAAACGTAGAACCTTTCTGTCGGCCTCGGGCGTAACCGCGGCAGCGCTGGCCGGAGGGCGTGCGCCCGCCGCCGTGAAGAATCCGCTGCCCGTGAGGATGAAGCTCGGTTGCCAGAGCGCGCCCAGCAACGAAGTCCATTTCGGCTACCTGGCCCGTTTTGGCGTGCGCAATGTGTGCGGCTACCCGGAAGTCCCCGCGGGGCGCCTGTATGCCACGGTGGACGAACTCAAGGCACTGCGCGACCTCGGTGACCGGCATGGCATCAGCATCGATTGCCTGGCCCCGCCGTTCCTCTCGTCGAGCCACATCGACACGGAAAAGCACGGCGCCATCCTGCTGGCACAGAGCCCCGAGCGGGATCGCGACATCGAGTCCCTGCAGACGCTGATCCGCAACTGCGCGGCCGCCGGGATTCCTTCGATCAAATACAACATGAGCCTGCTGGGCGTCTTGCGCACGAGCCCGACGAAGGGCCGTGGCGATGCGTTGTACAGCACCTGGAAACTCCAGCAGGCTCATCCCGAAAAGCCCCTGACGCGCGCCGGAATGGTGAATGCCGATCAGTTCTGGGAGCGCATCGCGTATTTCCTCGATCGCGTGATTCCGGTGGCCAACGAGTACCAGGTCCGCATGGCGTGCCATCCTCACGATCCGGGCGTTCCGCCGGAAGGGTATCAAGGCGTCAATCGCGTGCTGGGCACCGTGGACGGGCTGAAGAAGTTCGTCGCGATTCGCGAGAGCCCGTATCACGGACTGAACTTCTGCCAGGGCACGGTAGCGGAAATGCTGCACGATCCGGGCCAGGAGATCTTCGGCGTGATCCGCTACTTCGGGTTGCGCAAAAAGATCTTCAACGTGCACTTCCGCAACATCCGCGGCCGGCGCGACGACTTCCAGGAAGTGTATCCGGACGAGGGCGACATCGATTTCGTGCAGGCGATCAAGGTCTATCGCGAGGTCGGCTATCCGTACCTGCTGATGCCGGACCATGTTCCGCAGGCGCCCGGCGACGCCAACGGCCTGCAGTCGTTCGCCTTCTGCTACGGCTACATCCGCGCGCTGCTCCAGGCCCTCGATCACATGGCCTAGCCGGATCGCATCCTGTCCGTTGCATCGCCCTGCCTACGCCTGAACGAGTTCCTGGACATTCACCGGCAACTTCGTAAGGCGCTCCACCCGGGCCCCGTACTTGCCCAGCGTGTTCTCTATGACGCAATAGTCGAATCCGGGGATCACCACGTCATCCCAGTAGTTTCCGATGCCGCGGAGGGCTACATCGAGCATCGTCACGATCTGTCGGCCGAGCGGCTCATGGCTCTCGAGTGTGATGGCGCCAAAGAACTCCTGGCATTCGGTGTAGCCACTATTGTGGGTACCCGTATACGGCTTGAGATTGGCCAGATCGATTTTCTTTCCGATACGCGCGGAGACCTCGTCGGAGCGGCTGCAAAAATAGTCGACAAGCGCCTGTTCCTGTAACCGGGCGGGCAGGTTCTCGGCCGCGACTTTCCGGTACCACCGCTCGCCCACATCATAAGCGCCTTCGACGAGCTGGAACCAGTAGCGCTGTTCTTCGCTGACTTTAGCGGGGTGGTCGACCGCGATCGCGGAACGGCGCACGCAAGCGGTGAGGCCGTCACGCTTGGGTGCGACGCCGAGGTGGACCCAGTCGCCCTCCCTGATCGGCCGGTTGAGTGCCGGACCAATCAACGTCCGGTTCGCCTCATTCGCGCCCACCATGATCTTGAAGCCGTCGCATTCGGATCCCAGCATGCGGCCCGTCCACGCTCCCCAGGCCGCCACTTCGCTTTCGAGACGGCCCGGCCGCAGCACAGCGAGCATCGCGCTCAGCATCGCGTCCGCGATGCTGGACGCGTCGGCGATGAGCTGCATTTCGACGTCGCTTTTCTCGTATTTTGCGCGGAAATAGATCTCCTGCCCGTCCACCACTCCCTCGCGTCCAAAAAGCCCTTCCAGGTATTCCACGACGCCGGCGGGAATCACCTGGCGTGGAGTGAGCAGTGCGATGTGGTCGACGGGACCTCCCGCGGCCGCGGCAATCACGTCTTCCAGCCGCTCGGCCGCAATGGGATACTTTTCGTCGGCCAACTGCAACAATTCGACCTTGTGCACGGCTGCGCCGGCGCGCGCGGCAAGCTGCTCGGCGACATAACCGCCTTCCAGCCCGGCGACGATATGGAACCCGGTTGGCCCGAGAATCCCCGCCACCTGCTCGATCGAGACGTTGGTATTGCCTCCCAGGTACGGGACATCGCCGCTGTAATGCTCGTCGGAAAAGACAAGTCCGACTTTGTGTCCCCCCTGTTGAAGCCCCTCGGCCACTCTCTTTGCGCGGGCCTGGAATTCCTCTTTTGGCACCGCTCGGAACCGGTCGATCGTCGGCGTGTTCTCGATGATCTTCAGCACTCGCGCCAGGTCGTTGCGATGTTCGTGGCTTGTGGGACGCATCGGATTCATCTCGCATTCTCCTTGCACCGGCTTTATCTGATGACTGCCATCGCCCGGTCAACGGATCTCGATCTTGTGCGCACGGCCGTCGTCGTCGATTTGGATCGAGACGGCCGCTCCGGACCTCCACCAACCGCCTCCGGTGTCGGTTGCCTTGCGGAGCGGCAGAGCCGCGCCGTCGACCAGCACCGTTGCAATGCCCGAACGCGCGGACTGCACAGTCAAAATCAACGGGCGCGCTTCCGCCCGGTAGGTTCCTTGCGGAGCGCCGATCTCGATCTTCGATTCCGAGGCAGTGGCCTGA
>JBEKHU010000643.1:0-2933 GCA_050012115.1 Bryobacteraceae bacterium
AGGACCGATGCCGCGATCGTGCAGTTCGAGAAGGCGCTGCAACTCGACCCCGGCCTGGCCGAGGCACACAACGATCTGGGAAACGTGTTGGCGCGGACAGGAAAGCCAGACGAGGCGCTGGCGCACTTTCAGAAGGTGCTCGAGGACACGCCGGACAACGCTCCGGCCCACAACAACCTGGGACGCGCTTTGGCCGATAAGGGGCAGATAGACGAAGCGATCATGCATCTCGAGAGGGCCGTCGAGATTCGTCCGGATTTTGCCGAGGCGCACAACAACCTGGGGCTGTCTTTGGTGGCAAAGGGAAGAATTGAGGGTGCCATCGCGCAGTTCCGTAAGGTGGAGGAGCTCAACGCCGCCTACCCGGACGTGCACTACAACCTGGGGCGCGGGCTGCTCGAGGCGGGGCAGTCCAACGAGGCGCTGGCGGAGCTGGAAAAGGCTGTTGAGGCCAACCCGAAATCGGCGGAGGCGCACAGCGGCCTGGGTATGGTGCTGATGGGGCTGCGAAGGCAGGACGAGGCGATCGCGCATTTCGAAAAGGCCGTTCAGGCCAACCCGGACTTTGCGGAGGCCCATTTCTATCTGGGCGCCGCGCTGTACTTCGTCCGCGGCAACACGCGCGAGGCGCTCTCCCACTGGCGCAAGGTCCTGAGTCTCCAACCGGATCAACTGCCGGTGCTGAACCAGACGGCGTGGGTCCTGGCGACCAGTCCCGATGCCGCGCTGCGGGACGGCGCCGAAGCTGTGCGACTGGCCGAGAGGGCGGCCCAACTGACAGGCGGCCAGCAGGCCACCGTGCTGCATACGCTGGCGGCCTCCTACGCCGAGGCGGGCCGTTTCAACGAAGCCGTTCAGACCGCGCGGCGGGCCCTGGACATCGCCACCCAGCAGAACAACCAGCGCCTGGCGGAGGCCCTGACCGCGAGCATCGCGCGGTACGAGGCCCGAACGCCGATCCGGGAGACGCAGGGAGCGGCGTCGGTTCCCGGACAACACTAGCAGCCTGGAAGTTCCGGCGGACCGGTTGCCGATCGCTTGTCGCGAGAGCCATCCAACGGTTGCCCCTGATTGGCGGAACGCCAGGTAATTGCGGGAAGCGGGACGTCGATTCCCAGTCCCGCGCCTGCCGCCCCGGATGGTGGGGCGGGCGCGGGGGAGTGCAGGATAAGCAACATTCCCGTGTAGAATGGGACATGTTCAAGGGGCTGCCCGGAGACACCGGGCAGGGTGTGGAAGTCCAAAGATGCGAGCAGTAAACGGCCTGGTCACGGCGGCTCTGGCGATTGTGCCCCTGGCGCTGCTGGTCGATCAACTCGGAGCGTCGCATCGCCCGGCCGGCGCGGCGCCGCCACCGTCCGGAAGCCAGGCTGGCCTGGTCATCGACTACCCCTCGGAAGGCTCGATCTTCCCGCCCGACATTCTGCCGCCGACGTTCCTGTGGCACGACCCGAGCGAGAACGTATCCCACTACCAGATCGAAATCACGTTCGGTGACGGCTCGAGGCGTATGCGGGTGCAGACGGAAGGCGAGCGGATGAGCGTCGGCGAGATCGACGAGCGCTGTCTGAACGCGGGCGGCATTCGGCCCGAACTGACGCCGGAGCAGGCCTCGACCCACACCTGGAAGCCGGCTGAGGAGATCTGGGCGGCGATCAAGAAGCACTCGGTGAAGGCGCCCGCCACGGTAATCATCACCGGCTATCGCGACGAGAAGCTGAAACAGGAGGCCTCGCGCGGCCAGGTCACGCTGCAGACGTCGAAGGACCCGGTCGGCGCGCCCATCTTCTACCGCGATGTGCCGCTGATCCCCGTACAGGGGGAGCGGGGCGTGATCAAGCCCCTGCCGGAGTCGGCGACCAAGCTCATCACCTGGCGGTTGAAAGACATCGGGACGCCCGGGAGCCGGGCCCTGATCGCGGGTTTCCCAACCTGTGCCAACTGCCACTCGTTTTCCGTCGACGGCAAGACGATCGGCCTGGACGTCGACGGCCCGCAGAACGACAAGGGGCTTTACGCGATCGTCCCGCTGCTGAAGGAAACTTCGATCCGCAGCGAAAACGTGATCAAGTGGAACTCGTTCAAGGCGGAGAAGGCGACCAAGCGGTTCGGGTTCATGTCGCAGGTCTCGCCGGATGGGCAGTACGTGGTGACCTCGATCGAGAACCCCGGGACCCACGTCCGCGGCCTCGACGACCGGTTCTACAACGCCGGCTATAAGGACCTCGCCTTCGGCCAGGTCTTCTACCCCACGCGCGGCATTCTGGCCTGGTACAGCAAGGTCACGGGCAAGCTCCAACCCCTGCCGGGTGCGGACGACCCGCGCTACGTGCAAGCCAGCGCCGTGTGGAGTCCCGACGGAAAGTACCTGCTGTTCCTGAAAGCCGAAGCGCGCGAGCCGTATCCGGAGGGCGCCAAGGAGTCCCAATACGCCAACTCGCCCGACGAGACGCAGATCCAGTACGACATCTATCGGGTCCCCTTCAACGACGGCAACGGCGGGGTGGCGGAGCCGCTCCTCGGGGCATCGCAGAACGGCAAGAGCAACTCCTTCCCCAAGGTTTCTCCGGACGGGAAATGGGTCGTCTATGTGCAGGCGCACAACGGCCTGTTGATGCGCCCGGACAGCGAACTCTACATCGTCCCCGCCAGCGGCGGCACGGCGCGGCGATTGAGCTGCAACGCGCCGCCGATGAACTCCTGGCACAGTTGGTCGCCCAACGGCCGCTGGCTGGTTTTTTCCTCGAAACGCCGCGGACCGTACACCCGGATGTACCTGACGCACATCGACGAGGAAGGCCACGAAAGTCCGGCGATCGTGATTGAAGACGCCACCGTGGTCAATCGCGCAGTGAACATTCCCGAGTTCGTGAACATCCCGCCGGACGGGTTGATGAAGATCGATTCCCCGGCGACGGAAGCCTACCGGCTGT
>JBEKHU010000644.1:0-2929 GCA_050012115.1 Bryobacteraceae bacterium
CTCACGGCGAAGAAGAATCTGCGCCTGGTGAGGGTGGCGGGCGGCCTCAGCGCGGGCGAGTTGGTGGTGAAGGCCATCAGCGGTGGCATCCTCGCGCAGTCACCCGACGGCGAGACGTTCCGCAAGGAGACGGCGCGCGTGGCGACGGCGGCGCAGCCCACGGAGGAGCAGTGGCGGGCGCTCGAGTTCGGCTGGAAGGTGTGCAAGCACGTGAAGTCGAATGCGATCGTGTACGCACGGGCAGGGCAATTGCTGAGCTCCGGCGCGGGCCAGATGAGCCGGGTCTTCTCGGTCGAAATCGGCGCTAGGAAATCAGTGCTGCCTCTGGAGGGCTGTATCGTCGCGAGCGATGCGTTCTTCCCCTTCCCCGATGGATTGGAGGCCGCGGTGGCGAACGGCGCGCGAGCGATCATCCAGCCCGGCGGGTCGGTGCGAGACGCGGAAGTCATCGCCGCGGCGGACCGGCTGGGCGTAGCGATGGTGTTCACCGGCGTACGGCACTTCCGGCATTAAGAAGGGCGGGAGGCACTGCGAAGCAGCGGCCTTTGCGCTTCCCTCGCCGCCTGACGCTCAGGCGCGTGCCCAGCACAGGGCGTCGAGTCGGCGCTGGAGGTAATCGACGAATCTCGCGGTCGGGTTGAAGCCGACAACCGATTCCGGGCGGGCGACGAAGTTGGACAGCGCGTTGATGTCGTAGAAAAGCGGCTGAGCGCCGGCGGCGTCCTCGAGGTATTCCACGCCGCCCACATCGAGTCGCGCGGCGCGGGCCACTGCCAGCACGGAGGTGACGATGTGCTGCGGCGGCTCGAACCGCTCAATGCGGCGCTGGCCGGGCGTACAGGCGTCCGCGGGGCACAGATTGAAGGAAGTGGCCTCGATGCGCAGGCCGTAGAGGACCTCCCCGCCGAGCACTTCCACGCGCTGGATGAAGCCATCGCGGGGCGCGTGGTACTCCTGAACGAGCACGACGTTGTCGGCGCCGAAGTCGATTTCAGATAACCGCTGTTCGAGGTCGCGCGGAGTGTCACAGCGCAGCATGCCGCTGCCCGCGCCGCCGCAATTGGGCTTCACGATGACAGGGAATATCAAGGCCGCGGCGGCCTGCAGCAACATGGCGGCGTGGTTGGCGGCGCGAGTGCGGGGGAAGCTCAGCCCGCAGCGGGCGAAGATCTCCAACTGGCGCAATTTCGAGATCTCCACCTCGTAGGCCGCGGAGCCGTTGAGGACCTCCACGCGACGGGCCTCGAGCAGGCGCAGCATTTCCAACACGGCGAATTGAGCGCAACCGTGCCCGCGCCAGTGAGCGGACGGGCTCATGCGGTTGAGCACGAGATCGGGCCACTCAGAACGCTCCGGATCCAGCGCCAGCGACTCGGCCTTCCATTGCTCGAACGCGATGCCGCGGGCGCGCAACTCCGCAAAGAGGCCCTCGAACCAACGCGGGTGTTCGTACAGGATGGCGAGACGCGGCTTCACGGGACTAAACCCCATTGTGCCGTTTTGCAGCGCGGCGTGGGTGGCGGGACTGATTCAGGCCGGGCTGGGCAGGCCGAGAGATCAGACCTTCCAGTCCTCGGGCACCTGACCTTCGGGCAGGAGCTTGCCTTTTTCCAGATGCCGGACCTTCGAGGCGTAGTGTGCGGCGTGGGGATCGTGGGTCACCATGACGACCGTCTTGCCATATTCCTTGTTCAACATCCCGAGCAGGTCGAGCACATCCTGGGCGGAGCGGGCGTCGAGGTTGCCGGTCGGCTCGTCGCAAAGCACCAGGTCGGGGTCGGTGACGAGAGCGCGCGCAATCGCGACACGCTGTTCCTGCCCGCCCGACAACTGGCGTGGATAGTGGTGCAGGCGGTCGCCGAGGCCGACCAGGCGCAACGCGGTGGTGGCGTGCTGGAAGCGCTCGCCCTTCTTCAAGTGAGTGAGCTTCAAGGGCAGCTCGACATTCTCGAGCGCCGTCAGCACCGGAATCAGGTTGAAGGTCTGAAAAACAAATCCGATGTGGATGTTGCGCCAGCGCGCAATCTGGCGCTCCGTGAGCACGGCCAGATCGTGTCCGAGCACGGTGATGCTACCCGAGGTCGGCCGATCCATCGCCGCCGTCAGGTGCAACAGCGTGGACTTGCCCGAGCCCGAGGGACCCATCAGAGCGATGAACTCTCCGCGGTAGACGTCGATATCCGCGCCATCGAGCGCGAGCACCTCGTAGGAGTCGCGGACGAAGCTCTTCGTCAAACCCCGCGCACAGACGACCACATCGCTCACGGCTGTTTCGCTCCCCGCACTTGGACTTTCGCGCCAGGCTTGAGATCCTTGGGCGGATTGACGATCAGATCCTCGCCGCCTTTCAATCCGTCATCCACGCGGATGCCCGCCGGCGTGTTGCCGCCGGTCTTCACTTCGCGCGGCGCAGCGACGCCGTTCTCCACGACCCACACGCGGCCATCGACCAGCGTCGCCGGTGGGATGTGAACGGACGGACGGCCAGGCGTGCCCGACTGTTCCTTCCCGAAAAACGCGACGGTGGCGTTCATCTCAGGGCGCAGGAACTCGTCCGGGTTGGCGACCTTCACCTTCACCTGGACGGTCGCCTTCTGGCGGTTCGCTTCGGGCGACATCTCCTTGATCCAGCCCTGCCATTTCTTGTCGGGATAGGCATCGACGGTGATGATGGCGTCCTGCTTCATGAACAGCCGGCCGAAGTCGTTCTGCGAAATGTCGAGTTCGACCTCCAGGTCGTTCAGGTCGGCCAGAGATACAACGTAGCCCTTGGCTCCACGCTCGCCCACGAAGCTGGTGGTGACGAATTCGCCGCGTTCCACGGCGCGTTCGAGAATGGTGCCCGTGACCGGCGCGCGGATGATCGTGTTGGAGAGCTGCGTCTCGGCCAAAGCGACCGCGCCCTGCGCCTGCGCGACCGCGCCGCGGG
>JBEKHU010000645.1:0-2919 GCA_050012115.1 Bryobacteraceae bacterium
GTGTCGGCGCCGTACGCGCCGCGGCTCCAGATGCCGTTGTAGGCGCCCTGAACGCTCGCCAGCACGGTGCTGAGCGGCACCAGGGCCGGGCGCACGGAGACGAACAGGCCGTCGTCCTCGCGGCGGGCGGAGCCGAGCAGGCGGATGGTGCAAGCCAGTTGATGGGCGTAGCGGAAGTCGACCGGCACGATGCGCCGGATGCCTTCCACGGCGATGTGCACCGGATCGAGGCGCACGCCGAAAGCGAACGAAGCGAGCAGCGCCAGCTTGGAGCGGGCGTCGAATCCGTCGATGTCGGCGGCCGGATCGGCCTCGGCGTAGCCCAGTTTCTGGGCGTCGGCCAGAACAATGTTGAACGGCGTGCCGTGCTTTTCGATCTCGGTCAGGATGTAGTTGCTGGTGCCGTTGAGGATGCCGAACAGGGCCTCGATGCGGTCGGCGCAGATGCCCTCGCGCAGCACCGCGTGAATCGGAATGCCGCCGCAGACGGAGGCCTCCAGGCCCAGGCTGACCCCGCGCTCGGCCGCGCGCCGCCAGATATTGAGGCCGTCCAGCGCGATCAGCTCCTTGTTGGCCGTGACGACGCTTTTGCCGTTGGCGATGGCGCCCTCCACGATCTGGCGCGCGACGCCCGTTCCGCCGACCAGCTCGACCACGATGTCGATCTCCGGGCGGCTCACCACCTCGCGCCAATGCTCGGTGACGAAGGCGTGCGCGAAGGCGGCGGTCATCGGCTTTCTCAAGGCGCTGCGGCTGCAGACCGCCGCAAGGTTCAACCGGAAGCCCAGCCGGGCGGCGATTTCGTCGGCGTTTTCCGCCAGAATGGTGACAGCTCCACTGCCGACGTTGCCGAGGCCCACGATGCCAACATTGATGTCCCGCATAAAGCGCCATGATAGCAGCGTGTTGCGGCTGCTATGTGCGCTCGCTTTCCTGCTCTGCGCTGTGCCGATCGCTCAGACGCAGACGGGGCGCAGCCAGCAGCCCATCGACCTGGACAAAATCCGGCAGCCTCTGCCCGAGGTGAACCCGGCTATGAACCAGTTGCTGAAGGAGGATTACGCGAAGAACCTGGAGGATCTGCGCAAGATGCAGCGGCTGCTATGGGAGGTGCGGACGGAAATGGCGAAGGCCACGCCGAACGTGATCCCGCTGCAGAGCATCAGGAAGCTGGAGGAGATCGAGAAGATAAGCAAGACGATCCGATCGCGGCTGAAGCTGCATTGACGATCTGTCCGTGTGATGGTGTGCTGTTGTTGGGAGAGCGCTGGTCGACGGTCGCGGCGGTGGCGGTAGTGGAACGGCGTGGAGATCGCCCCCTCCGGTCGCGGCAGCCCTGGTGGGGCAGGTCTCTAGAGACCTGCCCCACCACCGAGACCCGCTCCGCGGCGTGACTTTCGAGAAAGCGGTTCTTGGCGTTGTCCGTTGCGTTGTTACCGAGCCACCTGTCACCGGGCCGCCGCTCTCGTGCATTGCTCCTTCAGCCCTCCAAAATCGCAAGGGGTTGCGATTATTGTTCTGTATAATCAATGAGTTGCAGAGAATTCCGAAACGCCCTTTCGGTTCTGTCCTGCTCTCGCCCGCTCCCGCACGCCCCTGCCGCGGTCATTCTGCAGGCGCGATCAAGCACTGCACCCGGGCCACCCATGGAGATGAAAGTCGGGGCGGCGCTGGTGGGGCAGACGGCCACGTCTGCGCCGGGCCGCCAGGCCCGGCTTCAATTCCAAGTTATGGCCGGCGTGGACGCCGGCCGCAGACCTGGCGGTCCGCCCCACTTCCAGACCCGGCTCTTCAGCTTGACTTTCGTGTGAGCGATGCTATTTCGCTGCCGGTTTATCGGCGTCTTTCGTTTCCGGTTTCGCTGCGTCCTTGTCGTCGGGGGGCTTGGAGAGATGGAGTTTGCTCATCTCTTTGGCTCCGACTCCAGGATCCTCAGGCGTCACTTTGATGCCCGTGGACATGGCGCCGGCGGTCCATTTGAAGTAGTAGGTTTTGCCCGCCTCGGCCTCGAAGCGCGCCCGCTCGTTCTCTTTATGCGTGGCCTGGTTCGCGGCCGCCACGGCGGACATGGTGATGCTCCCGTAATACACCTTGGGCAATCCGGAGATGACAACCGTACCCGGCGCCACTTCCGTGAATTCGTATTCGCCGTTGAGGAGTTTGCCTAAATGAACGCCGTTGACATAAATCTCGTCGTGTGTCTGGGAGCCGGTAATCCGACCCACACGATAGATGCAGACGATCGCTTTGCCCGCCGATGGCTCGGCCAGCACGGCATGGGCTTTATCCTCTGCGACAGAGACAGGCCCCGTGGAGATAATGGCGATCGCACTGAATGCGAGTAGAAGGTTTGCGAGTGACCAGCAAGCGCCCCTGCGGCAAAACGGTGAGACGCCGCTGAAAGCAGTGTTACGCATGGGATACCCCTTTCCATTGGATTGGAATTTGGTGAACATTCTAGCAAGTTGCGGCGATGGGATCGACCGTCCCTTATCCGGGATTTCCATTTACCAGCCACTTGCACAGTCTCCGAATGCGCCGTTACAAAAGACAATCGCCGTGATGACCGGGCAGACCCGATCCGCGACCGCGCTCAGGCGAGCCGGGCGAAGTTGCACGCGCCTCTCAGACTGAATGCGGGTTCGGGGCAAGGAGCATTTGCGCCTGCTATTTCGCCGCCACCGCTTGCGCCGCAGCCGGCGCGGCGGCGGCGACCAGCGTGCCGGCAGCGGCGTGGGCCGCGCGCAATTCCAGGCCCTTGTGGATCAGTTCGATGTCCCCATCGGCGAATTTGAGTTGGCCGATCCGCATGCGCCCGTATTCGGGAGCGCCCCAGTGGGCCATCATGATCCCGCTCTCGGAATGCCGGTCGACGGCCTGCAGAACATGCGTGATCTCATGCACGATCACATACGCCAG
>JBEKHU010000646.1:0-2917 GCA_050012115.1 Bryobacteraceae bacterium
GATTTCGTCTTGCTTTAATTGCTTGCCCAGTTGGTACTGCGCCATCTCCTTGACCGCTTCCTCCAGCGCCCCCACCTTCCCGTTGTGGAAGTAGGGCGCGGTCCTGTCGACGTTCCGCAGCGAAGGCACCTTGAAGACCATCCGGTCGCTTTCCTGCTTGGTCACCGCCTGCCGTCCGGGGTCTGCGGTGTCTGGGTAGGGTGCCGCGAGCCCGAGCTTCTGATAGATCTGGCCGCCCATATAGGCGCCCGCGTGGCACGCCTGGCAGCCCGCCTCCATGAACTCGTTGAAGCCCGCTTTCTCGGCGTCGGTCAGAGCGGACTGATCCGCGTTGAGAAACTTGTCCCAGCGCGACGGCGTCACCAACTTGCGCTCGAAATCGCCGATTGCCCGGGCCACGTTCTCCAGCGTCACCGGATCCTTCTCCCCGGGGAAAGCCTTCTTAAATGCGTCCACATATTCGGGGATGGACTTTAGCACAGCAACCACGGCCTTGTCGGAGGGCATCGCCATCTCGACCGGGTTCAGCACCGGGCCTTTGGCCTGTTCCTCCACATCGGATGCGCGGCCATCCCAGAACTGAACGAAATGGCCTGCCGCGTTGTATACCGTGGGGGAGTTGCGCGTGCCCTTCTGGCCCTTGTGGCCGTCGGAAACCGGTTGTCCGTCTACCCCATACTTAGCCAGATCGTGGCACGTGTTGCAGGATACGTCCTGGTTTTTGGACAGCCTGGGGTCGTAGTACAGCATGCGGCCCAGATCGACCTTCGCCTGGGTGAGCGGGTTCTTCTGCGACGCCACCACGTCGGGCAAAGGCTTGAACATCGCTAGCTGCACAGAGTCAACCGTCACTGGCTTGGGCCCACATCCGGTCAAGCACAGCCCGACGGCAAGCAGAATCGAAAACGGGATCACGAGATGCGTGTGTCTGTCTGACATGGCATTTCTCCTCGCAAGGCGGCACCTAGTGCCAGCCGAGCCTTCTTCTTGGCACTCCGGCTGCGACAATCATATCTCCGACATGCCCTGCCGGCACGTGGCCCTTTGTTGCGCCTAGCTCCCGCTCTGAACGTAAAGCGGCCGCGCACCCGGACTGGCATAGAATCAGTTGCATGAATCGCCGCAGTTTTCTGCAAGGAGCGGCCGTAGCATCGGCCGTCGCTAACGCCGCTGCTCTGCCGGGTGAATCGTCCCACGGCTCGGAACTGGACTCCGTTGAGATCGCGCGCCGGCATCGCTTCGTGCGCGACCTCCCGACCCCGAACTTCTTCGAGGGGATGCTGCTCGGCAACGGCGACTTGGGCGTGTGCGTCACTTTGCGGCCCGACGCCCTGGGGTTGCACATCGGGAAAGAAGACGTCTGGGACATCCGCGTCAGCGAAGACCACTACCAGCACGTGCTGCACTTTAATGACCTGCTGAAGCTGTGGGAACGTGCCGGCGAGGAGGCGAAGCGCCAGGGCAAGCCGGACATGATCTACCTAGAGGACAACATCGACTTTCTGCGCGAGTACGCGCAGAAAGTCAGCGCCTCCTACCGAAAGCCGTGGCCGCGGCCGTGGCCCTGCGGAACCGTCTGGGTGCACTGGGACTCGCGCAAGGTGGCGCTCGTGCGGCAAAGCCTGGACATCGCGACCGAACTCTACACCGCCGAAATGCAGCACGACGACCTGCTCGGGACCAAGCGCCCGTTCCGGCTCTTTTGCCTCGTCAACTACGACGCTAATCACGTCTGCGTATGGAGCGACTGCGTGCAAAGCGAGGGTCCGGCCCCGATTCTGGCTGTGACGTACAACGAGCACGCCGAGCGCGAGGCGCACCTGCCAACTCCCGAGGGCATGAACACACAAATGGGAGGTAGGGGCACCATCACCTGGTTTCAGCGCTTCCCCGCGACCGCGCCGACCGAGGCCGTACCCGATCCGCCGCCCAGCGCTGACGATTCTTCGTTCGCGCTCGACCTGGCGTTCAGCCTAGGCGCATTCCGGGTCGACCTCGCGATAGCGACTCCGCGCGATTTCGTAAAGTCGTCAATCAAAGACCCGCGCCAATTCGCGAATGTAGTGCTGGAACGCTTCGTGGCCAAGCCGGTCGAGGCCGTGGCCAGCGCGACCGCACGCGGCTGGGCCGAGTTCTGGTCGAAGTCGGCGGTCGAGTTCGACGACCTCGAGCTGGAGCGGATCTGGTATCACAACCAGTACTTCCTGGCCTGCTGTCTGCGCGAGGGCAAGCTTGCGCCGGGGCTGTTCGGCAACTGGTCGAGCGGGCGCATCGGCACGGCGTGGCACGGTGATTACCACATGAACTACAACACGCAGCAAGTGTGGTGGGGCGTATTCAGTTCGAACCATGTGGAGCAACACCTGCCGTACGTCGAGCTGTGCGAGAAGCTGACCGTGCTCGGCGAGGCCTACGCCAAGGAGAAGTTCGGGCTGCCCGGCGCATTCTATTTCCACTCAGCCTACCCGGTGCCAAGCAAGGTGAATCCGTATCCGGCGCCGCCGTGGGGCTATGAGGTGTGTGAAACGCCATGGGCCGTGCAGAGCCTGTGGTGGCACTACCTGTACACGCAGGATCGCGAGTTCCTCCAACGCGCCTATCCGATGCTGCGCTCCGCCTGCCGATTCCTCGCCGCCTATGTTAAGCAGGGCGATGACGGCCGTTACCACATCGTCCCCACCGTGTCGCCCGAGAACTGGGGGTTCACCGTGGATATGCGGCTGAACAAGGACTGCATTATGGACCTGGCCATGTCGGAGTTCGTGTTGAAGGCCACCGCGGAGGCCGCCCATATCCTGGGCGTCGACAAGGAAGAGAGCGTGCGCTGGCGTGAAATCGGCACGCATCTGGCGGCTTACCCGAAAGTGAATGGGCCGTATGGCGAAGTCTGGCTGGATGTGCCGGGCGCGCCGGCCGA
>JBEKHU010000647.1:0-2914 GCA_050012115.1 Bryobacteraceae bacterium
ATCGCCAGACACATCAGTACGGGCGCCGCTGCCGCCACGCACTGCAGCGTCGCCAGGCCCGGGCCGCGCCGCAGTCGTAGCGCCAGCCAGCTTCCCGCTGCCATGCCCGCCATGAAGCTCGCCGTCAGCAGCGCGAGTTGCTGGTACACGTATCCGTAGACCGCCTGAAACCCCAGCAGCAGCAGAATCTCGAGCGCGATCATCGTGCAGCCCATTCCGGCGACGCACGCCCCGGCCGTGGCCCGGCGGCGGTAGCCGGCCGCTGCCAGTCCCGCGGCCACGAGCAGTGTGATGCCGGCGAGCCACCCGAAGCTGGTCCCCGCCGCGGCCTGGAACAGGCGTGGGTAGACGGAATGGAACCGTGAGCCCCACAGCGCGACGTCAAAGAAGTAGGCGATCGGAGCGAAGTCGTGGTTGATGGGCGTGCCTGGCCATGCACGGAGCTGCGACTCGAGGTCGGCCCGGCGGTCCGCGCTCAGGCGGAACGGGAGGAAGTACTCGCGCACATACCGCGTCTGCAGATGCCGCGACTGCAGTCGCGCGATCAGCGCTTGCGGGTCCAGCGTGAGCGCGCCGCGTGTCTGCGAGGCGAAGAAGTGGACGCTCGCACCCGGCATCGCGAGGACTTCGGGGAACACTTCGCCCAGCGTCGCTTGGATGCAGCGCAGGAAGGCGGCCAGCTCCGGGCTGATGTAGTCCTCGGCGGCCGTCAACTGGAACGACAGCACGCCTCCGGCGTTGAGCCGCCTCGCGGCCTGGCGGAAGAACTCCTGCGTGTAGAAGCGGTTCAACTGAGCGGTCTGCGGGTCGGGCAGGTTGACGATGATCACGTCGTAGCGTGGGCCGCCGCTCTTTAGAAACAGTCGGCCGTCGGTGGGATGGATGCGGATGCGCGCGTCGCCGGCGAGTGTCTGCCACTCCTGGGGGAAGTGCTCACGCGCGAGCCCCAGAACGGCCGGGTCTAGTTCCACATAGTCGGCCTGCTCAAGCATGGGATGCTGGAACGCCTGTGCCAGCGCACCGTTGAGGCCGCCGCCGATCAACAGCAGGCTGCGCGGCGACGGGTGCTCGAGCAGCGCGTAGTGCACCGCCTCCTCGGCCGCGGCCGGGTCCGGCACATTGAACGCGGGCAGCCCGTTCTCGTACAGCGTCCGGGTCCCTTCCGTCTTCACCACGACTAGGTTGCCGTAGCGCGAGTTGCGTGCCGCCACCACCTGCAATCCCTGCCACAGCCGTTCGAGCGACCGGGTCTCCATAACGGAGAACGCAGGGTAGGCCGCCAGCGGCAGCAGCATCAGGCCGGCCGCCGCGGCGGGCCGCCGGAACCAGCCCGGCCGCAACAGCCACAACAATGCGAGCACATTGAGCCAGGCCACCAGGAACGCGATCTGCATGGAGCTGGTCGGCCCGAGAAACAGCAGGGCCGCGCAGATGCCCCCGAGGCCCGCGCCCAGCGTCTCCAGCAGGTAAACCGCTCCGGCCGCCTGTGCCGTCTCTTGCGCTGTGGATGACGCGTAGAGCCGGACGCCGCTGGAGAACAGCGCTCCGCACAGCGCGCAGAGCAGGCTGAGCGTGCACAATGCGGTGAGCACCACGGCGCCCGGTCCGAGGATCTCGCCCGGGCTGGCGTGGAAGGGGATTCTGCTCGAACGCACGGCGGCAATCGACAGCGGCAGCGCGGCGGCGATCAAGATCTGCAGCGTGGCCATCTGCTTGCGCGCGTCGGTGCTGCGCGGCGCCAGCGCGCTGCCCGCCGCCGTCCAGAACAGCCATGCGGCCAGCATCAGGCCGAGCGAGATCTCGTTGCCCGAGGAGACCACGATGAGCTCGCGCATCAGGACGATCTGCGCGATCACGGCTGTGAAGCCGATGAGAACGAGCGATTGCCTCACACCAACACGATTAGACTGGTAACGGGCGCGAGTCAAACGCCCCTCGGCTCATGGACCTCGATCCGTCTCAACCCGGACGGCGCGCGACGCTGCTGCAACTCCTGCGGGCCGGCGGCCTCGGCGCCGCCGCGGCGGGAGCCGGACTCTGGCTGAGTTCGCGCAGCCGGCGTCCCGAGGAGGCCGCAATGGCGATGGCGCCGCGCAATCTCGCCGTCGCCGCGGACCCGCAGTGGCCTGCGATGGTGGTGGCGCAGGGCGCGGATCCGGCCGCGCTGGTTCGCTCGGCGCTCGATCGAATGGGCGGCATGCGGCGCTTCGTCTCGCGCGACGACGTGGTTGTCATCAAGCCCAACATGGCCTGGGATCGCACTCCGGAACAGGCCGCCAACACCAACCCCGACGTCGTCGCCGCGCTCGTCCGGCTATGCCTGGAAGCTGGGGCCGGGAAGGCGATCGTCACTGACGTCAGCATCCACGACGCCCGTAGCGTCTTCGACCGCAGCGGCATCGCGGCGGCCGCGCGCTCGGCCGGCGCGGAACTCGTCCTGCCGGAGGCGCGCCTGTTCCGCGACGTGGATCTGCGCGGCGAAGTCCTCGGCGTGTGGCCCGTGCTCGAGCCGTTTCTCACGGCCGACAAAGTGATCAACGTGCCCATCGCCAAGCAGCACAGCCTGACCGGCGCGACACTCGGCATGAAGAACTGGTACGGCATTCTCGGCGGACAGCGGATGCGGCTCCATCAGCGGATCCACGAGAGCCTGGCCGACCTGCTGGCTTTCCTCCGCCCCACCCTGACTGTCCTCGACGCTTACCGCGTGCTGATGCGCAACGGCCCGACGGGCGGCAGCCTCGACGACGTGGCTCTCAAGCAAACGGTGATCGCCAGCACCGACCCCGTCGCTGTGGACGCCTATGCGGCCCAGGCCTTCTGGGGTTTGGACGAGCGCACCCTCGTCCACCTCCGTCTGGCCGCGGAGCGGAAACTCGGCACGACCCGATACGATTCTCTACGCGTGGACTCG
>JBEKHU010000648.1:0-2911 GCA_050012115.1 Bryobacteraceae bacterium
ACGTGGGCGTGCTGTGGCGCCGCTTCGGCTTCGCCGCCCTCACCGTGGGGCTCATCCTCATCGGACTGATCATCTACGCCATGCTGTTCTCGTACCGCTAGGCGAATGCCGTCGCGGCGACCGGGCGGGGAAGACCATTCCCCAGGACTGCAGCACCTGCCACCAATTGCTGGCCCAGGACGAGGAGTCGCCCAAGATCCTGGCCGAGCTGGGGCTGGCGCCGGCCCCGGCTGGGTCGAAATAGCGCCCCGGCGCCGCGCGCGGCCGGATTCGGGTTTTCGACTCCGTAATTCAAAGAAGAGGCTCGTTCCCCGTTCCAAAACGCGCCAATTCGGTGTACAGTTTGGGCGGAGGTGCCGCATGCCGCTCAGTCGCATCCTGGTCCCGGTCGATTTCTCCGAACGCTCCATGGGCGCTTCGCGCTACGCCGAGGCGCTGCACGAGGTCTTCGGCAGCAGCCTCACCCTGCTGCACGTTCTCCCGCCCCCGCACTACGAATTCGGAGCCATGGAGCTGGCCGGCTCGGTTTTGGAGGAACAGTTCCGCTACCGCGCCGAGCAGGCCTCGAAAGACCTGGAAAACTTCATGGCCGACGAACTGCCCGCGCCGCACACCCAGCGCCTGGTACGCGAAGGCGACCCGGCCGGCCTCATCGTCGCTCTGGCGCATGAGAGCGGCGCGGGGCTGATCGTCATGCCCACCCACGGCTACGGGCCCTTCCGGCGTTTCATCCTCGGTTCGGTCACCGCCAAGGTGCTGCACGACGCCGACTGCCCGGTCTGGACCGGCGTTCACATGGAGACGCCCTCCTCCCACGACGTGCATTTCCGCCAGGTCACCGCCGCCATCGATCTCGGCTCGCAGAGCGAGCGCACGCTCATGTGGGCTGCGCGCTTCGCCCAGGACGCCGGCGCCCGGCTCGCCCTGATCCACGCCATGCCCTCGATGGAAGGGCGCGCCGGGGAGGCCTACGACTCCGAGTACCGCACCCGCGCCGAGGCCAGCGTGCGCGAGGAGGTGGCCGAGTTGCAGCAGCGGCTCAGCATCGACGCGCCGCTGCACGTGCAGAGCGGCGACCCGGCGCGCACCGTCTGCGAGATCGCCTCGGACCTCGAAACCGACCTGCTGGTGATCGGGCGCGGCTCGGCCGCCGGCGTCTTCGGCCGTCTGCGCGCCAACGCCTATTCGATCATCCGCCAGAGCCGCAGCCCGGTGGTCAGCGTTTAGCGGCCTGTCACCGCGCCGCGGGCGCGGCCGCCGCGACCGTAAGGAAAAACCTGGGACGTCGCTGTCCAAAGGCGCCCCCGATCCACACGCTGATTCCTCGGTGCCTCAGTGGACTTCAGCCGTCTCTTTACCCGCGTTTTCGCTCCACGGGTCGAGGACGCCCGCCCGCCTCCCGATGAGCAATTCGTGCTAAAGTTTAGCGCGTTTTTGCTCGCAACTTGTTGATTCTTGGTTGAGAAAGCGCTAAACCTCAGCCATTTGTCACCGGTGGTTTCGCCCCCACCTGAGGACACTCTCGCTGTGCGGAGCGCGCCTCAGTTCTGCACGCGGCTGAACGCGTTGAGGAACAGGAACATGCGCAGGAACGCGTAAGCCGTCACCGCCACCATGACGCCCGCCAGCACCTTCCACAGCTTGTCGCGGAAGCCGTAATAATAGCCCGGCGTCCCGGCCGCCCAGCCGCACACGAAGCCCGTCGCCAGGCCCCCGATGTGCGCCGCGTTGTCGATGTGGAAGAACGGCAGCAGTCCCATCAGCAGGATGTAGATCAGCCAGCGCACGTAGAACTGCTTCACCATCGCCGCTTCGACGCCGTGGTTCACCGTGCCGTAGGCGATCATCGCCCCGATCAGCCCCAGCAGGCCCGCCGAGGCGCCCACCGACAGGCTGCCCGTGAAGATCGCGCTGGCCCCGAAGCCGCCCATCGTCGACAGCAGGTAGATCGCGCTCATGCGCGGCGTCCCGTAGACCTGCTCCGCGTGCGAGCCCACGTCCATCAGCGCCCACGAGTTGAACAGGATGTGCATCAGCCCGCCGTGCAGGAACCCGGCCGTCAGCAGCCGCCACCACTGCCCCGCGCGGAACACGTAGGGCGGATACGACGCCCCGAATTTCACCAGCGTCAGCCCGTCCACGTTCATCAGCCCGCCCCCGCCCGAGCGCATGCTGGCCAGCATCGTCAGCAGGAACAGTCCCACGTTCAGCGTCAGGATCAGGATCGTCGCGAATTGCGCGCTGGGGATGATGCCCGCCACCAGCCCGGCCCCCATCCGGTCCACCGCGCGCGGTCCCACCGGCGTTTCGCAGTACGGGCAGATCTTGTCTTTGATCGTGATGAAGGCCCGGCAGTGCGGGCACATGCGGCGAGTTTCCATTTTGCTTTCAGTGTAACAACCCGCCCGCGGCAGCCTCCGTCTACAGTGGATCCCAGATCAACGCCTTGAAACGGTGGATCGGGTGAAAGCCCATGTGCCGGTACAGCCGCAGCGCCAGCTCGTTCGACTCGGTCACCGTCAGCGACACCTCTTCGCAGCCCATGCGCGCCAGTTCGAGCATCGCCCGCCGCAGCAGCTCGTAGCCCATCCCGCGCCGCTGCCACGCCGGCGCCACGCACAACTGCGCAATGTGCCCCGTCTCCTCCGCCACCCGCGTCGCAATCACGCAGCCCAGCAGATCGCCGTTCGGATCGATCGCCACCAGGCTCGCCTCGGGCTGAAACACGCCGCAGCCCGGGAAATGAATGATGTTCCGCAGAAACCGCGCCGCGCCCGCCGCGCTGCGGTACTGGTCGTTGATCAGACTGTCTACGTGGCCGTGGTAAACCGCCGCCACCAGCTCCGCGGTCGACTCCATCCACACCGTTCCCCAGCTCAGGAACCGTGCCGCGTCGCCAAACGTCACCGCC
>JBEKHU010000649.1:0-2906 GCA_050012115.1 Bryobacteraceae bacterium
CGACTCCGCTCTCTTCCGCGCCCGCCGGCACTTCTTCCGGAATGAAGAACCGCTCGCGCTTGTGGTCGTAGTCGAACAGCTCGCCATAGCGGCCCCAGTTGACCGCCGTCTCGATCTGCAGTTTGGCCTCGTCCTCACTGAAATGCTCCTCCAGCATGTCCTGGAAGAACTCGGCCGGCAGCGTCCGGTCGGCCTTGGTGTCGAGCGAACGCGTGATCTGGCGCAGCAGCGAAACGCGCTCCAGCGCGGCGTCGCGGAAGACCTCCTTGCGCTTCAGAATGTCCGCCTCGACGAAGGCGCGACCCTCGTCCGTAATTTCGGCGTCGCCCTCGGTGAGCGTCAGGAAGCCCAGCAGCACGGCGGCCTCCACGGTCGGCAGCATGTCGTCGATTTCAAACTGCAGATCGTCCGCCAGGTGGTAAATGTCCGCGTGCCCGTCGTGGTCACAGAGGATCTCGAGAAAGCCTGCGATGCCGCCCGGACGCGCGTGCGGCAGCATCTGGTATTTGACCTTCTCCGGCTCGGGCACGGGCGCGGCCGCGGGCATCGGCGCCAGCCCCACGTCGGAGCCCGTGTCGGGTTTGGTCAGAATCTTGTAGACGTAGTCCACCAGGATCGTGAAGGCCGGCGATTTGCGTTCTCGCGGCCGCGGCAGCTCCACCATGAAGTTGGTCCGGATGCGCGCCGGATTCTTGCCCAGCACGATGATCCGGTCGGCCAGCAGGATCGCCTCCTCGATGTTGTGGGTGACGAGGAACACCGACTGCGTGTTGATCTTCTTGTCCTCCCACAGCTCCAGCAGTTCGCCGCGCAGGTTCTCCGCCGTCAGCACGTCCAGCGCCGAGAACGGCTCGTCCATGAAGAGCACTTCCGGATCCACCACCAGCGCCCGCGCGAAGCCCACCCGCTGTTTCATCCCGCCCGACAGCTCCTTCGGATACGCCGATTCGAAGCCGTCCAGGCCGACCGTGTCGAGGATCTTGAGACTGCGCTTATGGCGCTGGATCGCCTCCACGCCGCGCGCCTTCAACGGCGCCTCGACATTCTCCAGCACCGTCAGCCACGGAAACAGCGCGAAGCTCTGGAACACGATCGAGACGTTCTCGCACGGCCCGTTCAGCGGCTTGTTGTGCCACAGCACCTGTCCGCCCGATGTCCCCGCCAGACCCGTGAGCATGCGCAACAGCGTCGACTTGCCCGATCCCGAGGGACCAAGCAGCGCCAGGATCTCTCCCGGATACACGCACAAGTCCATCGGCGCGATTACCTGGATCCGGTTCCGGCCGGGCTGGCCGTAGTACTTCTCCACCTGCCGGGCTTCAATCAGCGGCTCTTTCACGGCGCTCCTCGTAACTGCATTGAAATAAAACCCGTTATGAGCTAGCACCCATTATGGCAGCCACCACGCGACGCTCCAAGACTCAGCGCACGCGACCAGTTGATGACTCCTTGAAAGACCGGTGATCCATCCATCTGTAGACCGCGATGGATTGTCGGGCTGGGATGCCGGAGCCTCACTGCAGCGTGTTATATAATGGCGGCGCCGCAAGCGGCGTGAGGACGAGGACACACGATGCCGGAGATCGGTGAGGCGTTTTCGCATTACAGGATCCTGTCGAAGCTGGGGGGAGGCGGCATGGGCGTCGTCTACGAGGCCGAGGACACGCGCCTCGGACGCCACGTCGCGCTCAAGTTTCTGCCCGAGGAGATGGCCACCAACCGCGAAGCGCTCGATCGCTTTGCTCGCGAGGCCCGCGCCGCCTCGGCCCTGAATCATCCCAACATCTGCACCATCCACGACATCGGCGAAGCCAACGGCAAACCCTACATCGTGATGGAACTCCTCAGCGGGCAGACGCTCAAGGAGGCCATCGGCGGCCATCCGCTGCCGCTGGAGCGGACTCTCGCCATCGGCATCCAGATCGCCGACGCGCTCGAGGCGGCCCACGCCAAGGGCATGGTCCACCGCGACATCAAACCCGGCAATATCTTCGTCACCGCGCGCGGCGAGGCGAAGCTGCTCGATTTCGGCCTCGCCAAGACCGCGCCGCGCGGCGCGCACCCGTCGTCTCAAGAAGACTCCACCGTCAGCGGCCGCGAGGATCTCACCTCACCCGGCACCACCATCGGGACGGTCTCCTACATGTCGCCCGAGCAGGCCCGCGGTGGCGTTGTCGACGCCCGCAGCGATCTCTATTCCTTCGGAGTCATGCTCTACGAAATGGCCACCGGAGCCCTGCCCTTCCGCGGCAGCAACGCCACCGAAACGATCGACGCCATTTTGCATCGCCAGCCCCTGCCCGCCATCCGCATCAATCCGGACGTGCCCGACGAGCTCGATCGCATCATCTCGAAAGCCCTGGAAAAGGACCCCGGTCTGCGCTATCAGGGCGCCGCCGAACTGAAGGCCGACCTCAAGCGCCTGCAGCGCAGCAGCGGCGAGGTCGCTGTCGCCTCGCAGACGCTGGCCGCCGCTCCGCGCGCTTCGCGCCGCAAGCTCCTTATCGGAGCCGCCGCGCTGGTGGTCGTGCTGCTTGCCGCCGGAATCTGGTGGTGGCGGACGTCCACGCCTAATGCCGCTGGTTCCTGCCAGACACGCATCGCGGTGCTGCCGTTCGAAAACCAAGGTCCCGCCGAGGAGGCCTACTTTGCCGACGGCGTGACCGACGAAGTGCGCAGCAAGCTGACCGCGCTTCCCCAGCTCGCCGTGATTGCCCGCAACAGCATGACCGGCTACAAGGGGACCACGAAACCGCTGCAGGAAATCGCCAAAGAACTCGGCGTGACCTACCTCCTCACCGGCACCGTGCGCTGGCAGAAGGGCCCCTCCGGCGCCAGCCGCATCCGCGTCGCGCCGGAACTGGAGGAGATCAGCGGCTCGGGCATGCCCGTTACACGCTGGCAGG
>JBEKHU010000650.1:0-2900 GCA_050012115.1 Bryobacteraceae bacterium
TTACCGTCTGCTTCCGCTGGTGTATCGCAACCTCTCCCGGCAGGGCTACTCCGGCCCGCAATGGAACATTCTGAGAGGGATTCACCGCAGCGTCTGGTCGAAGAACCAGTCGCTGTTCCACCAGGTGCGGCCGCTGATCGAAGAACTGCGCGCGGCCGGCGTCCCGCTCCTGCTGTGCAAGGGCGCCGCGCTGGCGCTGAACACTTATCCCGACGCCGGTTGCCGGCCCATGCGCGACATCGACATTCTCGTTCCTTCGGCGCACGGCGAGTCGGCTTTCAGGAAGCTGGAAGCGGCCGGCTGGCGGGCACTGTATTGGCATCCGCGCGCGCTCGGGGCGGGCTACCTGCGCTTCCGCCACGCGATGGATTTCGAGGCGCCCGGCGGCGGGCGCGTCGACCTGCACTGGCACGCGCTCAACCTGTGCTGCCATGACGCGGCCGACGAGCCCTTCTGGCGCTATGCCCAGCCACTGCAGTTCCTCGGCCTGCCGCTCAAGACCTGGCACGCCACCGAGCATCTGCTGCAGGCCTGCGCGCACGGCGTCGTGTGGAGTCCGGTGCCGCCGGTGCGGTGGGCCGCTGACGCTGTTTTGCTGCTGCGCGGGTCCTCCACGATCGATTGGCAGCGGCTGGTCGAGACTGCCTGCCGCCAGGAGATCGCGCCCTACGTGCACCGCGCCCTGGCGTTCCTAAGGAGGGAACTCGACGCGCCGGTGCCGGCGGAGGTGGTGACGCGGCTGGAGGGCGCCCCGGTGAGCGCGGCGGTGGAGGCGGAGTTCGCCCGCGAGTCGGCGCCTTTCGTGCCGCGCACGGCGTGGCAGGACCTGCTGAGCTTCTATGCGCGCTGGCGCCGCTCGCTGGGTGGCGAATCCGCGCTGTGGAACGCGGGGGGCTTCGTGCACCACCTGCAGTACGCGTTCGAACTGGAGAGCGCCTGGGCGCTCCCGGGCTGCCTCGCGCGCGCCGCGATACGCCGCCTCAGGGCGCCGTAAGAAAACCGGGGACTGGCCGTCTCGGGATCCTGGTTCGATCGCCCTGCTCAGCGGGCAACTGCCCGTTTCGGCGCTGCCTGGGGCCATTGAATGACCGGGCGCAGTTTCTGTATGGCGCAGTCCCGCAGGAAGAGATTGATGAGGTTCTGATAGGGCATGCCCAACTCGGCCGCCATTTGCTTCCTGCCCGGCTCTGGCCACGTTTCGAACTCGGGTGCAGAGGAGTACGATGGAGGTGACAGATACCACGAGAGGCCGGTCTCGATTGAACCGCAAGCCGAGCTTGATCGATGTGGATGCGGCGAACTTCGACACGCTACCCTGCTGCGGGATCAAGAACCCCACTCATCCTGGCCGGCAGCAGAAGCAGCGCTGGCTGCAAGCGAACGGCAAGCTCGGTCTGCGGGCCAAGATGCTGCTGGCCCCGGACGGACAACCGAGCGGCTACATTGAATACCTGCCGGGCGAGTTCGCATGGCGCGGGGTTGAAGCCCGCGGCTTCCTGTTCATTCACTGCGTCTGGGTTTTCGCCAGGCAGCATCAGCGAATGGGCTGGGGGAGCGTCTTGGTGGAAGCCTGCCTGGACGATGCGAGAAAGGCCGGCCTGCGCGGCGCCGCCGTGATGGTGAGGGACGGTCCATGGCTGGCCGACCGCCGCCTGTTCCTGGCAAACGGTTTCGAGGCCGTCGATAGCGCGCCGCCGGACTACCAACTGCTTGTCCGGAAGTTCGATCGCGGGGCCGTCAACCCGGCCTTCAAGAAAGATTGGGATCAGAAACTCGGGCGGTACAGCCGGGGCCTGACGATCATCCGCTCAAGCCAGTGCCCGCACATCGCGAAGTTCGCGGATGAAATCGCCGAGACGGCGGAGAATGAGTACCAGATCAGGCCCACGGTGGTCGATCTGGAGTCGTGGAGCGAGGCCCAGAATGCGCCAACCCCTTACGCGGTTTTTGCGCTGATTTACAACGGCCGGTTGCTGGCCGATCACCAGATCAGCCGCACGCGCTTCCGCAACATCATGAGCAAGTGCGCAACGAGCGGGCTCGTCAGGGAGGAAGAACCCCAATCCTGATGCAGTCCAGGATCCGTGCTGTCGCCGCACCGATCCCGCTGCTGCCGCCCGTAATCAGGCGAATCTTTCCAGCCAGCTCCATCCGGTTCTCCTGGTTTCGGTTGCCGGCGCGGCCGCGCACCGCCGTCACGCAAACTGCCAGCCGCGCCGCTTGTCGATCTCGCAGCGGCTCCGGTTCAGATACGCACGTCTCTCTTCCATCCCGTAGCGCCGGGCCAACTCGCGCGCACTCGGCCCCGGCCGCTTCGCCTTGAGCACAAACCAACCTTCCGCCGGAAGCCACTTTTCCCGCACGACGTCCTCGCCGTGGTCTTTCAACAGGCGCTCGAGCCTGGTGGGCAGGTTGATGTCCTGATGGAACACACACCGGTCCAGGTCAAACGTGTGCCGTGTGATGTTCAGCCCGTTGGACTGGTTGTCGTGATCATGCACGAGCTCTTCCCCATCGATGTCATAGACCCGGCAATCGGGCACCCAGGTTGCGCTCATTAGCGCGTAGTTGAAGTCGATTACGCGCGCCTGCAGCGACCGCCCCGCCGAATACGCGCTCGGCCAGATCACCAGCTCCGCGCCCAGGTCCGACAGCCGCTGCCACAGCGGCGCCCAATTCACGTCGAAGCAGATCGCCAGTCCCACTCGCCCGAAGTCCGTCTCGGCCACCGTCACCGCCTGGCCTGGCTGCACGCCGGGCTGTTTGCCAAACTCTTCGTAGTAGGGAAACAGCTTGTCGTAAACCGCCGCCACTTGCCCGCGCCGGTCAATCAGCACCGCCGAGTTCAGCCGACGCTCTTTGTCTTTTCGGTCGATCGGACACACCACGTAGCTGCGGTG
>JBEKHU010000651.1:0-2888 GCA_050012115.1 Bryobacteraceae bacterium
GCGTTGGTGAACAGCAACGTCGGGTCGTTGGCTGGAACCAGCGACGAGGAGTGCACAACGCGGTGACTCCGGGCGGCAAAGAAATCGAGGAACTTCTGGCGAATCTCGTGGCCGGTCACAATGCCTCCATTTTCGCATGCCGGAGTCTCAACCCCCGCATTTTCGGGCTTGAGGATGCAAAACGGGCGGGGCCTCGGCCCCGCCCGTTCGGTCTCGAAGATACGACGAGATCTCAGAAGCTCAGGCGCAGTGCGAGCTGAATGATGCGCGGATCGCCGGTCGTCGAGATTTGCCCGAACAACGGCGACGAGATCGTGTTGTTGGGGTTGTCGAACTGGGCGCTGTTGAGCACATTGAAGGAGTCGGCCCGGAACTCGGACTTGACGCGCTCGCCCCACAGCGGCGTGATCTTGGCCAGCGTCACATTGATGTTGGTCCGTGTGGGTCCGCGGAAGGCGTTGCGGCCGAGCGAGCCGTAGCTGCGCTGCGACGCATTGCTCACGGGGTCGAAGTTCGGGTCGAGGAAAGCCGCGTTGCTGAACGAGGCCGGGTCGAAGTAGTAGTTGCCCGTGACGCCGTTGAGAGTCGTGGGGTTCTTCGGATCGTAGAACGTCATCGGCGCGACCAAATTGGCCCGGCTGATGCCGGCGTCGCCGGCGCCCGATGTCCCAGGGCTCTTGCGGCTGGTGGTCAAGCCGGCCAAGACGTCGATGGGCAACCCGGAGCGATAGCTCAGCACCGGGTAGAGGGTCCAGCCCTTGGTGAGCGGATGCGGGGCCTTGGAGAACCACTGGGCGAAGGGCAGTTCCCATGCGCCATTGATGCTCACGTAGTGCTCGAGGTCGTAGTCGGACGGTGCGTAAAACTGGTCGTGATTGTAGTAAGGCACCTGACTGTTGCGGGCGCGGAACCCCGAGGAGTTGTCCATGGAGCGGCCGTAGGTGTAGCTGATCTGGTAGAACAGCGAGCCGAAGTACTTGATCTGGCCGCCGCGGCGCTTGAGTCCGACTTCCAGGCTGTTGTAGTGTGCCTTGCCGATGTTATCGAACGTATCGAGGTAGCTGAAGCCGTAGGAAGGTACGCCGGGCTGAGTGTTGAACAGGCGCGTGTTGGTGCCGAGGACGAAGGGGTTGGCGTCGTACAACCCGGTGAGCTTGTGCGAGCTGGAACCGACGTAGGCGAGGTCGAGGATGTTGCCCCAGCCGAGATCCCGCTCGATGCTGAGGTTGTACTGATAGACGTAGGGCGTGCGGAGGTGCGGGTTGACGAAGTAGACGCCGCCGCCGCCCACGGGCAGGAAGCCGGCGGCATCGAAATTGATGTCCTTGGCCGGGGGCTTGGAAGGGAAGGGGTTGACCGCGCCTGCCGCGCCGTAAGGATCGCTCATCGAGGTTGGCGCCGTGGTGGATGTGGGGTCCAGGGGGTTGAAGTAGAGATCGGCGAAACCGAAGAACGGCGCCTGGCCGTTGAACTGGAGATTGTCTTCGGCCTTCAGGATGTCGTAAAAGACCCCGAAGCCGGCGCGAATCGACATCTTGCCATTGCCGGACGGGTCATAGGCGATGCCGACGCGCGGGGCAAAATCGTTCTTGTCTGGGAGGTTCGCGCCGCGCGGAGCGCCGGGGTCGCCGGGAAATAGCTCTCCCAGCGGAGCTCCGGGGAAGACCGTGGACTGCTGGCCGAACTTCAACGAGAAGGAACGCCCCTGGGTGTCGTACTTCGGCGAGCTGTACTCATAGCGGATTCCGTAGTTCAGCGTGAGGCGCGAACTGACGCGCCACTCGTCCTGCGCGAAGAAGCCGGTGTTGTAGGTGCGGATGTTGGAGGGCGCCTCGGGGAACTGCAGGTACTCGTCGGGCAGGCCCATGATGAAGGCCGCCTTGTCGTTGTTTAGGAAGGTGCTCCCCGGGCCGTAGAAGAAGAAGTCGCCGTTGACGTAGTAGTCGTAGACGGTGTTGTTCTGATAGGGCGTGTACCAGCCGCCGGCCTTCATGGTGTGGCGCCCTTTCAACCAGGTAAGCGTATCGGACCAGTTGTAGGTGTTGTCGATCAGCGCTGTGGGCCCGTTGGGGCTGAAGCCCATGGTGGTGCCGACTCCATAGAGCTCGATGAGGGTCGGGCCGGTGGCGTGGTCGGGGGTGATGCCCACGCCGAGCTGAGGCCCGGTGGGGGCCTTGGCGGCCGGGGACAACTGGAAGTTGTTGTTGCGCTGCGCTGTGAAGCGGAAGTCGTTGAGCAGCGTCGCGCTGAAGGTCTTCGTGTAGGCAATGTTGCCGTAGGAGCGTTTGACCTCGGAGGTGACGGGGAAGCCGGGCGTATTGGAGTAAAAGAACGGGATCAACGAAGGCAGATCCTGATAGCCCAGGGTCAGCGAAATGCGGTCGGAGGACGTGACTAGGTAGTCCACCTTGCCGGTGTACTCGTCGGCGTTGGACGTGGCGGCGCCCTGGAAGATGGCTGCCCCGGAGGCGGACGAGAGGATCAGCCCGGCCTTGATGTAGTTCTTGGACACGCTGCTGATGCGCGTCGGATCGATGATACCCTGGCTGGCCAGGTTCGGATTGGGCTGGAAATAGGGATTCTGCTGCAGGAACGCCACGACGTCCGGATCGGGCGTGCCGTTGTTGGATTTGGAGAAATCGCCGCCCAGCTCGGCGGGCGTGAACGTCGTGACGGCCGACGTCGTCGAGAGCGAACTCTGGCGCTGGCCCTGATAGCCGTAGAAGAAGAAGAGCTTTTCGCGGCTGGTCAGGACCTTCGGCACGAGGACCGGGCCGCCGAATGTCCCGCCGAACTGGTTGCGCTTCAGAACCTCCTTGGGCAGGCCGTTGGCGTTATTGAAGAACTTGTTGGCATTGAAGGCGTCGTTGCGCACATAGTCGTACAAT
>JBEKHU010000652.1:0-2888 GCA_050012115.1 Bryobacteraceae bacterium
GTTCTTCCACCCAGCGCAGCGCCTCTGCAAGATCGCCGCTCATGCGGTCGCAGTAGCCCGTGTCGAGCCGCCGCTGGATGCGCGCCGGATCCACCTCGACACACAGCACCGCTGCGCCGTTCATGGTGCCGGCGAGCGGTTGCGCGCCGCCCATCCCACCCATGCCGCCCGTCACGACGAGTCGCCCGGTCAGGCTTCCGCCGAAGTGTTTGCGCGCGGCCGCAGCGAAAGTCTCGAAAGTCCCCTGCAGGATCCCTTGCGTGCCGATGTAGATCCAGCTCCCGGCCGTCATCTGGCCGTACATCATCAGCCCCGCGCGCTCCAGCTCGCGGAAATGCTCCCAGTTCGACCAGTGGCCGACCAGGTTCGAGTTAGCGATCAGCACGCGCGGCGCTTCCTCGTGCGTGCGGAAGACGCCCACCGGCCGGCCGGACTGCACCAGCAACGTCTCGTCGTTGCCCAGCCGTTCCAGCTCGCGCACGATGGCGTGAAAAGACGGCCAGTCGCGCGCCGCCTTGCCCGAGCCGCCGTAGACCACCAGATCCTGCGGCCGCTCGGCCACCTCCGGGTCGAGGTTGTTCATCAGCATCCGCAGCGCGGCTTCCTGTTTCCAGCCCTTGCAGCGCAAGGTCGTGCCGCGTGGCGCGCGCACTGTCTGTTCCGTTACCGCGTTCATGATCGCCATGTCATGCTCCGCTCCCAACCTATGTTCGGCGTCCTCGCACTGCAACTCACCGCGCTACATCGCATCACTTGCCGATCCTGTGCAGCGTTCCTTCCACGTGCGTCGTGAACTTCTCCGTGCCCGGCGGCGCAATGTCGAAGCGGATCTTCATGGCGTCTGCGCCCGTGAATTCGTACGTCAGCCGGAATCGCGGCATCCCTGCTGCGACTGGGCTCAGGCATTCGATCCTCTGCCCGCCCGCCGTAGCCGTCACGTTGTATTCAATGCTGTGACCCTCGTCGTCGAAGTAGACCGCCCGCGGTGCCGCGCTGCCCATCCCTGGGTAGATGACGGTCAGATCGTCGTGCTGGAACGCCGCCCGCTCTGGCCTCGCCTTGAACGCTGTGAAGCTCCTGCGCACCAGTACGTGCTCCTTCAATTCGTACCTGAAAGTCGCTCCGCTCGCGCTCACCTCGCCCGGCTGGCCCCCTCCGCCCGTGCCCTTCCATTCGCCCTCGAGCCGGCGCAGCGCCTGCCACGTCCGCTCGCCCTCGCTCGCCGCGCTCTGGCACCACGCCGTAGCGCTCACCACAACCGCACCGAAGAGAACCTGAAGAAGCCTGCGTCGCATAGCCCCATTATGCGTTCTTGCGACAATGTTTTCGTCCCTATTTCGACACCCGGGAGCGCCCTCCATGGACCAGACCGCAGGCATCGAGTTCCTTCGCCATACCCTCGCCACGCTCGCCTACCGCGGCGCCAAGACTCTCCGCGACGCGCCGGCGGGCTTCGCTGAATTCCGCGCCGCCGAAACCACGCGCACTCCCGTTCAGATGCTCGCCCACATCGGCGACCTCTTCGATTGGGCCATCTCCATCGCCGACGGCCAGATGAAGTGGTACGACTCCGCGCCGCTTCCATGGCCGGAGGAATGCGACCGCTTCTTCCGCACCCTGAAGCAGTTCGACGACCGCCTCGCCTCGGGCGTTCCTCTCGGCATGACCGTCGAGAAGCTCTTTCAGGGCCCCGTCGCCGACGCCTTCACCCACTTCGGCCAGATCGCCATGCTGCGCCGCATGGCCGGCGCGCCCGTGCGCGGCGAGAGCTACTTCATGGCCCGCATCGCCACCGGCCAGGTCGGCCCCGACCAGCCCGCCCCGCGCCGCGAGTTCGACTGAGTGCGCCCTGCGTGGTCGAGGACCAGCTGCCAGTTAGCGCCTAATCCATGAGCAATCCGGGCACAACACTTCTCCGAGATGGCGACTTCTCGCCCATGTGGCAGGTGCCAGTTTCTGGTATCGCCGTTTCTCGGTACTGATCGGGAATCTTTCTGATCGCAGCATCGAAGTGGTCGGTGCAAGAAACGCGATCCTCCCTAAGACGATCTGGCGTCGCATGAGGCCCATACGCTAAGTTACCAAGCAGCCTTTGAAGCGCGACATTGTTGTACTTTGTTGTTTGGGGCAACCGAGTCGTGTCCGACCTGACGAACCTAGAAAAGCGGAAGTTCGAGCGCCTGTTCGAAATGGGTGGCGGCTACGTTCTTAATTTCTCGAACCGGACCTTTGATGAGTTCGTGACCGACACGGTCGGCCGGAGCATCTACGACTCGAAGTATGACGGGTATGGGAGTTCCAAGGCGAACCGGCTCCGCGCCTTCTGGCAGGCAGAGTCCAACCACGTAGTTGGGAAGCTTATGGGTGCCCTTATCGACTACCAGAACGAGGTCGAGGACGAGAACCAAAAATCAGGGAACTTCTACCTGAAAAAGAAGGCCGAAGAGTTGCAGCAGTCGGCTTCGCTTCGGGCAGAGTGTCGAAGGATTGTGACCCGGCTTCTGCAGGACCAACCCGTCCCCGAGTTGGAGGCGCTCGCCGCGATCTCCGACGAGAAGGACTTCGAGGTCGTCGCGCGCGCCGTCCGAGATGCGATCGAGAAGAACGAACCCGAAAGCGCCCTAGACCGGTTGCACACGTTCGTCATCAAGTACGTGCGAACACTCTGCACGGAGCGTGGCTTGCTCGTCACCCGCGATAAGCCGCTCCACAGCCTATTTGGGGAGTACGTGAAGAGCATCGAGAAGAGCGGAAAAATCGAATCCGGGATGACGCTTCGGATTCTGAAATCGACCATTTCGACGCTCGACGCTTTCAACGACGTTCGGAATAACAGAAGTCTCGCTCACGACAACCCGATCTTGAACTACGATGAGGCGCTTCTCATC
>JBEKHU010000653.1:0-2885 GCA_050012115.1 Bryobacteraceae bacterium
GAGGGCGACGTGCTGGCCGCGTGCCGGCAGACGCTGGCCGACTTGGGGCTGGAATACCTGGACATGTACCTGGTGCACTGGCCGTTCCCCAATTTCCATCCGCCGGGGTGCAGCGTAGAGTCGCGCAGCCCGGAGGCGCAGCCGTACATCCACGTGAACTTCATGCGGACGTGGCGGCAGATGGAGAAGCTGGTGGAACTGGGGCTGACGCGGCACATCGGCACGTCGAACATGACCATCCCCAAGCTGAAGCTGCTGCTCGGGGACGCGCGCATCCGACCGGGCGTAAACGAGATGGAGTTGCACCCGCATTTTCAGCAGCCGGAGCTGTTCGAATTCGTGCGGGCCCAGGGCATCGAGCCGGTGGGGTATTGCCCGGTGGGGTCGCCCGGGCGGCCCGAGCGCGATCGCACGCCCGAGGACACGGTGGACATCGAGGACCCGGTGATTGTTCGCATCGCGGAGCGGCTGGGCGTGCATCCGGCGGTGGTGTGCGTGAAGTGGGCGGTGCAGCGCGGGCAGACGCCGATTCCGTTCTCCGCGACGCGCCGGAATTACCTGGCCAACTTGAGAGGCACGGTGAGCGAGCCGCTGACGGACGAGGAGATGCGGGCGATCGCGGGCATCGACAAGAACTGCCGCCTGATCAAGGGGCAGGTGTTCCTGTGGAAAGACGGGCAGACGTGGGAAGACCTGTGGGACCTGGGCGGGGTGATCACTCCGCCGTAGTTGATCTGCAGAGAGGGATGGAGCGATGAGCGAAACGCCGATTCAGGACAAAATGCTGGGCGCGTACCTGCCCGGCGACAGCACGACGGTGCTGAAGGAGGCCGCGGTGCCCGTGCCCGGTCATGGCGAGGTGCTGCTGCGGATGAAGGCCTCGACGATTTGCGGTTCCGACATCCGCTGCATCTATCACGAGCACCTGGGCAAGGGCCCGGAGGGATACCAGGGCGTGATCGCGGGGCACGAACCGTGCGGGCAGATCGTCCAAGCCGGGCCGGGATGCCGGCGCTTCGGCGCGGGAGACCGCGTGATTGTGTATCACATCTCCGGTTGCGGGCTGTGCAACGACTGCCGGCGCGGGTACATGATCTCGTGCACGAGCGAGAAATACCGGCGGGCCTACGGCTGGCAGCGCGACGGCGGAATGGCCGATTATCTGCTGGCCGAGGAGAAGGACCTGATTTACCTGCCGGACGCGCTGACCTACACCGACGGCGCGCAGGTGGCGTGCGGCTTCGGCACGGTGTACGAGGGTCTGATGAAGATCGGCATCAGCGGCAACGACGCGGTGCTGATCACGGGGCTCGGTCCGGTGGGATTGGCGACCGGCGCGCTGTGCCGCAAGCTGGGGGCGCATCGCATCATCGGGATCGACGTGATCACGGAGCGGCTGCAACTGGCGCTGGACCTGAAGCTGTGCGACGAGGTGCTCAAGTCGAGCGAGCACAATGTGGCCGAAGTCCGGCGGCTGACGGGCGGCAACGGCGTGGAGCGCGCGGTCGATTGCTCGGCCAACGACGGGGCCCGGGCGACGGCCATCCGTGCCACGCGCAAGTGGGGCAAGATCGTGATGCTGGGCGAGGGCGGGCGCGTCGAATTCAACCCTTCGCCGGACATCATCCACGATCAGAAGACGATCTACGGCTCGTGGGTCACCTCCACGTGGCTGATGGAAGAACTGGTCGAGCGGCTGGTGAGCTGGGACCTGCATCCGGAGGCGCTGGTGACGCACCGCTTCGCGCTGGAGCACGTGGACCAGGCGTACTCGCTGATGGCCTCGGGACGGTGCGGCAAGGTGGCGGTGTGTTTTGACGAGGAGTTGAAGGCGCTGTAACGGAGTGACGTGAAGATCGGCCGGATTAGGCCGGCACGCCACCGCTCCCTGACGGTCGCGGCTCAGAAACACGGTCGTGTTTCCGCGACTCGCGCGGGTGTGATGACGGCGTGCGATATGCTGCCTTAGGAATGAAAGCTCAGAGAGTCAAGGCGTGGGCGGCGGTCACAGCGCTCACGTTACTGGCGGCGGCGCCGCTCACGTTCGCACAAACAACGACAGCCACGTGGAAGGGGACGCTGCGGGACGCGGCCGGCCAGGCGGTGGGTGGCGCGCGGATTGCCGTGCGTTGCGGAGAACAGAGCCGCGAAGCGACGACGCATAGCGACGGCGTATTCGAATTGCGCGAACTTCCGGCCGGACACTGCACGGCGAACGTGCACTGGAGCGGCGGTTCGGCCGCGCTGCCTGGAGAGATTGATTTCACGGCTGGAAGCCAGCGTCTGGACGGGCTGAAGCTGAAGCCCGCCGGGGGCGTGCTGCTGCAGGCCGAGGCGCAGGCGACGGGCGGAGAACAGCTTTCCGCCAAACAGGTTTCGGCGATGCCGCTCAACAAGCGCGACTTCAGCCAGTTGCTGCTGCTCGCCGCGGGCACGCAGACCGATACCAACGGCGCGGCCAATTTCACGCAGCAGTTCACGGTCAACGGCCAGCGCGGCACCGCGACCGTGTTCGCGCTGGACGGCGTGGATACGACCGACCCGGAGATGGGCGGGGCGACGTTCTCCAACTTCAACGTCGATGCAATCCAGGAGATCAACTCGAGCTCGGGCGTCATGCCGGCCGACATCGGCCACGGCGCGGCGGGCTTCACGGCCATCACCACCAAGTCGGGCACGAACGATCTGCACGGCAGCCTGTTCGAGTTCGTGCGCAACGCCGCCTTCGACGCCCGCAATTTTTTCGACCGGCGCTCGGTGGCCCAGCCCGGCCTGCGTCTGGTTGTGCGCCCGGAAAATCGGCGTCGAACGGATGAACCCCAGCGTTGTCACCGCGGTGACACGCGCCGAGGGCGTGTACGTCGCGGAAAGCCCTGCGTTGCGCT
>JBEKHU010000654.1:0-2881 GCA_050012115.1 Bryobacteraceae bacterium
GAATCAGGCTCAGCGCCACGTCGCCGGTGCCGGGCGGAAGGTCGATCAGCAGGAAATCCAGCTCGCCCCAGTCCACCTGCCGGACGAACTGTTGCATCACACTGTGCAGCATCGGCCCGCGCCAGATCAGCGGCTTATCGCCGGGATTGACGAACCCCATCGACATCAGCTTCACGCCGTACTGCTCCAGCGGCAGGATGCGCCCCTCCACGGCGTAAGGCGTGTCGCGGATGCCCATCATCAGCGGCACGTTCGGCCCATAGACATCGGCGTCCATCAGCCCGGTTTTGTGGCCCAGGCGCGCCAGGGCGATGGCCAAGTTCACGGCGATCGTGGTTTTGCCGACGCCGCCCTTGCCGGAGCCGATAGTAATCAGGTTCTTGACGCCCTCGATCGGCAGCTTCGGGGGTTCCATCTCGGGAGGCGTGGCCATACGAAGCTCAGTGTAGCAGGGCGTCCCAGAGCAATCCGCAGCGCTCCAGCGCATAGGCGCGGTCGCGTTCCAGCAGGAAACGCTGGGCGATCAGGGAATCCACCACCGCGGCGGCGCGCCGCAGGTAGTCGGCGCGGTCCTGATAGCGCTCTTCGATGGATGCCCGGCTGTCGCGCGTGCGCTCGCGGTCCGCTTTGGTCTTCGGGAAGGGGAAGAACGAACCGACGAAGGATGCCATCTGGTCCGGCGCGCCGGCGAGCGGGGAGCGGAAATTCCACCCGGCGAAGGTGCCGAGCGGGACCGCCACTTCGGGCAGCCGCACGCCGCCCAGATCGTTCCCGTCGACGTCGGTCTGCGGCACCAGCAGCGGAAACGCGCCCACCACCGCCGGGGGTTCCAGGGTGGCGTAGCCTTGAGACGCAAATTCCGGGCCGTAGTCCAACCGGCGCGCAAGCCGCGGATGTTTGGGCAGAGTCACTCCCGGGATGCGCGGGAAGCGCACTTCGCTGGGGGATGCCAATTCGCCCTTGATCAGCCGTGGGATCACCGACGGCGGCGGCAGCGTGTTGTCCCTCACCCACAGCTCCAACGCCCACAGCAACGCACGCTGGAACGGCCGCTGGTCCGTCGGATTGCTCTCGTATCGTTCTCCGATTTTCGACAACGGCAGGCTGCGCGGCAAGTGCTGCGCTCCGGCCAGGAAGTAGACCCGCGTCTCCGGCGCCAGAGTCGAGTCGGCGCGGCCGTCCGGCTGCACGTGAATCAGCGCCGCCGCGCGGCCCCAGTATTCGTGCGAAGTGTTGGTCAGGAACAGCTTCGGCGCGACGCCCGCCGCCAGGGCCCGCGCCAGCAGCCCGTCTTCCTTGCCCGTGACCGGGTCTTTTTCCGGCAGGCCGCCGAACGGGAATACGTCGGTCGGGTAAAAAACGTTATTCCACGGATTCCCGTCGCGCGAGGCCTGCGCGTAGCGAAAGTTGAAACTGCCGCGGCCGGCGCCGGCCACGTCGGCCCATATGCCATCGAAGACCTTGCGCCCCTGCTCGTCGGCATTGAAGCCATCGTACAGAAACTGTCTCAGGAACCGGCCGCTCTGCGAAATGCCGAAGCCGATCGAACGCTTCAGGTACCGGTTCTGGTCCCCCAGCAGCGCCACGTCGTCGCCGCCACCGTGCCGCAGATAGGTGACAAAGTCGCGCACCGCGGCCAGTCCCAGCCCCGTCACCACGGGTGACGCGCCCTCATAGACAAACTCGTACAGCCGTCCGGGCTGGAAGCCCTCGGCCAGGTCCACTTCCGCCCCGTTTTCGGCCAGTTTCCACTTGTCGGCGGGGATCTCCACCGGTTGCGATTCGGCGTTGTCACGGACCAGCAGCCGCAGCGGCTTGCCAACCGCTATCGGCCGATGGCTCCGGTCGCCCAGCGGCATGCGCGGCGTGGCACGTTCGGGTATGTACTCCGACCGCACCAGGCCCGGCGCCGGGATCTCTTTGCGCAACACGGCCGGCTCCAGGCGCAACAGCCCGGGCCGGTTCGGCACGTCCCATTGCCAGCCGATCCAGACCAGCGTATAGCCTTCCTCTAGCAGCCACTTGTCGCCGAAATCCTCGTCCCTCTCGGGGTCCAGCATGTTGCGGCCGTAGCACAACCGGTACAGCATTAACTTCCCGCCGCGGTTGGGCACTTCCAAGAGCACCGTGCCGTTGCCCCGCGCCGGGTCGCGCGGCTTTAGAACGTAGACCTCGGCGCTGAACTCCACCTGCCCGGACTCGTTTGTCACGGCCAGGTCCAGATCGCGGATCGCCCGGTTTGCCGGCAGCTTTGGATCGAGCGTGAACCAGGCCCGGGCCGCGATTTTCTCATAGGGACCGGACTTGCCGAAGGACCGGCCGTCCAACACATCGCTGCGCTCCACCACGTGCACGGTCTTCACGGCCGCGTTTAGCGTGGCCGCGGCGAGGACAGCGATTCCCAGAATGCGCAGTCGTCTCATGACGCGTGCAACACTCCTTAGATTACACCGCGCCGGGCACGCGCCGGGCCGGCCCCCGCTGGCCGCCGCTCGTCCGCAGGGACTGGAGGGTGCCGGGGAGGCTTCCGCCTGGCCTTGAGGTCTCTCACCACGAAATGGGGAAATGGCCGGAGCCGGCCATTTCCACTACATAGAATCAACAACATACAGGAGAATCTGGCCGACGTCGCACTACTGCCCGGTTAGAAGTCGAACAGGTTCAGTTGGTTGCAGCTGAGGGCTGGATGGGTGTTGTTTTTGGAGCGTTGAAGGATATCGGGAATTGGGGTTTTCTCATAGAGATTCAAGCTCAGCATCTGCAGCAGGCTGTAGAGGGATGTATTGATTCCAAGGCGTTTACGGGCAATGGCGACGAGGACGCAGACAGCGATGGCGATCCAGATCTGGGTTTTGACTGCGTTTTCGGAGCAGCCGTAGAA
>JBEKHU010000655.1:0-2879 GCA_050012115.1 Bryobacteraceae bacterium
AAGAACGAGGCGGCGGAGGTGAGGTACCGGCAGGCGCTGCAGGCATCCGCGGATGCGCAGGAAGTAAAGCGTGCGCGCGCCGGACTGGACGCGATCACGCTCGAACTGCGGCAGGAGGCGATGCGAGAGGTTGAAGCCGAGGTGGGGCCGCAGCAGGCGGCGATGGAGAGCCGGCTGCGCGGCATGGGCGCGACGCGCATCGGCCGCTACAAGGGCATCAACATGCTGACGGCCGAGGTGCCGGGCGGCGCCCTGGCGAGCCTCGAGGCCGACCCGGAGATCGCGCGCGTGTGGCCAGTGGAGAAGCTGCAGTCGCAGATCGTGAACAGCGTGCCGGCGATGGGCGCGCCGACGTTCTGGACGAATGGCTACACGGGACAGGGCGAGTCGGTGGCGGTGCTCGACAGCGGGGTGCGGACGAACCATCCCGCGTTCGCGGGCAAGAACATCGTCAGCCAGGTGTTCCTTACTTACGGCAGCACCGACTCCTGTTTCGCCGACAACTTGAATTCGGCGCAGGATCAAGTCGGGCACGGCACGCACGTCGCGGGGATCGTGGCGAGTCAAGGATCGAGAGAGGGCAGCAAGGACTGGACGCATTACCAAGGCGTGGCGAAGGGAATCGACACGCTGTGCAACCTGAAGATCGCCTATGAGATGACTACGTCTGGCGAATGCTCCCTGCCCGGGAACCCGCCGAGCGCCGAAGCCGATATGCGGGATGTGGCAACCGCTCTGGATTGGCTTGTCGCCAGCACGCCGGTGCGTGTTCTGAACTTCAGCTACGGTCAGCCGGCGAGCGGCGGGGACGATGTCAACGCACAGTTGTTTGACTATTACGCCGATACCTACGACCTGTCCGTCGCGGTGGCCGGCGGTAACGGCGGACCGTCTTATCTCGTCGCCAGTCCGGCCATTGGGTACAACATAGTCTCGGTCGCAAATTGGGACACAGGCGGCGCCTCGGACAACAGCCATGAGGTCATCAACCCCACGAGCAGTCCGGGCAAGACATTTGACGGGAGAAACAAGCCGGATGTTGCGGCGCCGGGCACCAACATCTACTCAACGGCCTACGACTGGGACGGGAACAGCGGTTCGAACCCCGATTTCGTTCCCCATAGCGGAACCAGCATGGCCGCGCCGCACATCGCCGGCGCCCTGGCGTTGATCCGAAGCACACTCCCATCGAGCGGAGAGGAGGGTCTGGCGGCTAAGGCGATTCTGCTGAACAGCACCGACACGCCCGGCGGCCTGGGATGGCAGAACGATGCAGGGTGGGGCTATCTGAATCTGAGAACGGCCTGGGCGCAACGCAGTTTTTCCGACATCGCCCTGCTCGGGGTTCCCACGGATACGCCGGTGTCGAAACTTTACAAGCTGCCTCTGGCCGCCGGACCGATGCGAGTCACCGCCTCCTGGAACCGTCATCTGGCAGTTCCAACGCGGGATAGCAGCGGCGGCTTCAGTATTGCGTCGTGGACCCTGAACGACGTCAATGTGGCGCTCTACAACCAGGACACGGGCGATCAGATTCAGAGCACGAGCCTGCACTGGAGCGTGGACAATGTCGCTCAGTTCGCTGCAGTGCTGGCCGCGGACCATCCAGCGTACGGAATCCTGAACGTGAACTGGAGCTCGTCGCCCCAGCAGTCGGGTACGGTGGAATCGGTCGGCGTGGCGTTCCCCTCGGCTTTTACGCCAGCAACGGGCCCGGTGCTGAGCGTTTCGTGCAGCATCCCGCCGGTCATTTTCGTCGGTGCGCAGTTTCCGCTGACATGCACGCTGTCCAACACGGGGGATCTTCCGACCTTGGGAGGAGCGGCGGATATCGTGATGCCGTTTGGATTTCTGGGAAGCGCGGTGATGGAATTTGAGAACGTCCCTCCGGGGCAGAGTTCGTCGGCGGTGGTCAATATCCAGACCGCGCCGGCCACGGCGGCGGATTACATCATAACGGCCAACGCGCGCGCAGCCCCTTACGGCGCGTTCTTCTACGCCAGCACGAATCTTACGGCGCACGTCGTCCCCAACCCGAATGCGGCGCCATGGCTGGCAGGTGTCTGCCCGTCGTGGGCAGTCGCAGGAGGCGGGGCACTGCAAGTGACGCTCGACGGCGCGAATTTCTTCCCTACGGCGAAGGTGTATTGGAACGGGACCGCAGTGGCGACGACCTCTGTCAGCACGACGGAACTGACGGCCAGCGTGCCGGCCAGCCTGATCGCGGTTCCGACAACCGCCAACTTGACGGTGGTGAACCCCACCGGCCGGCCGTCGGTGGGCCGCAGCATCACGGTTGAGCCGCCGCCGCTGCAAGTGGCGGGCATTATCAGTACGATCGCCGGCGCGGGCGACGGCTGCAACGGGTCGAACAACTCGCTGGGCGATGGCGGCCCGGCCACCAGCGCATCACTCACCGTTCCACTCGGCGTGGCGGTGGATGGCGCAGGAAACGTCTACATTGCGGATGCGGGCGATAACCGCGTCCGCAAGGTAGGGCCAAACGGCGTTATTTCGACCATTGCGGGCAACGGCAGCGCCGGCTATTCGGGCGATGGAGGGCCGGCGAGCGGCGCGTCGCTCAATGACCCGCGAGGCGTCGCGGTAGATGCCGCGGGCAATGTCTACATCGCGGACATGGGGAATTTCCGCGTTCGCAAGGTAGACTCTCACGGCATCATCTCGACGTACGCGGGCAATGGCTTCAATGGTGAGGCGTATGGCGATGGTGGCCCGGCGATCGACGCGTCGCTCGGCGAGATCTACGGCGTGGCGCTGGATGGGGCGGGCAACCTCTACATTGCGGATTACGTGGGGATGATGATTCGCAAGGTGAACCCGCAAGGGACCATCTCGACCATAGCGGGCACCGGCAACTA
>JBEKHU010000656.1:0-2874 GCA_050012115.1 Bryobacteraceae bacterium
ATGGTGACCTTGGCCTTGGGTACCACGGCGTTTTGCGCGTCGGTTACGGTCCCCAGGATGCGGCCGGTCGCGTCCTGCGCCGAAAGAGTGGCTGGCAGGAGAAAGAGTAGCGCCGCCAGGACAGCGGTGGATACACGAACGATGCGAAAGGCCATATTGCTCCTCAGATAGTTGAATCGAATCGGACGCGTGCGATCCTGGCGGCTGACTGACCGGCCAGCATCCAGCGTAATGAATGAAGCGAACGTGGCCCCGGGCGCAGCCCGGCAGACGTGGCCTGGCGCAGCTGGCAAAAAGATATAAAGCGCAGAATATCATAATCTGGCGGGATTGTGACAAAGCCTCCAAGATGCCAGGCACCGCTGCGGGGCGGTCTTCTGTGCTGGCCGTAGGTCGTGTTCGATCAGGCTGGCGGCCCGCCAGCTGCGGTGCGGAGATTCCCCGCGTGTGCGACCGGCGCCGGAGATCCTTGGAGTGCAAGAGCAGGTGGTCGCGCAGAGTGGACCGAGGGTCCGTTGGCATTGATCAGCCGTTGCTGCGCGCCGTGCGGGACGCCAGTCTTTCAGCCACGGAACGTTTGAAGCGGGAACAACGGCTCAGAGTGCGCCGGCAAGATCAGCGAGGATGCGGCAGGCGGCGGCACGCGGGTCGGCGGCACGGCTGATTTCGCGGCCGATCACGAGATGATTTGCGCCCGCGCGTATGGCCTCGAGCGGCGTTGCCACGCGCTTCTGATCGCCATGTGCGGCGCCTGCGGAGCGCACTCCGGGCGCGACCAGAATCGCCGCTGGTCCGGCGAGCGCTCGTACGTGCGCTAATTCTAGAGGCGAGCAAATGAAGCCGTCGGCGCCCGAGGCGACGCCCTTGAGGACGAAGTGCTCGACCAGATCCGACGCCGTGCGCCCGGCGTAGCCGAGATCGGCGACGTCGGCGTCGTCGAAGCTGGTGAGCACGGTCACGACGAGGATCTTCAATTGCGAACCGGCGGCGCCGGCGAGCGCGGCGCGGACGACCTGCGGGCTGGAGTGCACAGTGAGGAAGCGCGCTCCGAGGCCGGCCACACGCGACGTGGCGCGCTTGACAGTTTCGCCGATGTCGTACATCTTGAGGTCGACGAAAACGTCCTTTCGGCGCGCAATAAGCGCGCGGACGATGTCGGGGCCTTCGGCCGTGAAAAGCTCGAGCCCAACCTTGTAAATGGCTACTGAATCGCCTAGCTGATCGACTAGTCGCAGCGCCTGGACAGCATCTTCCAAGTCGAGGGCGACTATGATCGGGTTCATGTGTGGTGAGCCTTCATTTATTTGACCACGATTGGCTTCTCCCGGCGTTCCAGAACTCTCCCGATGCGACGGCCCGGGACCAGCGCAACAGACTCCTCCGGCAGCGCGATCAGCAATCCGCCTGACGTCTGCGGATCGTAGAGTAGCTGGACGATAGGCTCTGGCAGATCGCCTTGGATCATCACCGCGCACTCGGCAAACTTGCGGTTGTTGTTCAAGCCGCCCGGGATCGCGCCTTGTTCGGAATAATCGAGCGCCCCGGGAAGAAACTCAATCGCCTGCCAGTCGATCTCGATCGTTACGCCGCTCGCCAGCGCCATTTCGCGGGCGTGGCCGAGCAGCCCGAAGCCGGTGACGTCGGTACAGCCGTGCGCGCCCGCCCGTTGCATCGCCTCGCACGCGCCCCTGTTCAAGGCGAGCATCGAACGGATGGAGCCTTCGACATGCTCCTCCCGCGCCATATTGCGTTTAAGCGCGGTCGAGATCACACCGGTGCCAATGGGTTTGGTCAGCACGAGCGCGTCGCCCGGACGAGCGCCCGCGTTGGTCTTGATGTTGTCTGGATGGACGGTGCCGGTCACGGCGTACCCGAATTTGATCTCCTCATCGCTGACGCTGTGGCCGCCCAGCACGACGCAGCCGGCCTCGATCATCTTCTCGGCGCCGCCGCGCAGGATCGCCTCAAGGTCCTCGAGATCGCCTTTTCCGGGGTAACACAGGATGGACAGCGCGGTCAGCGGCCGCCCGCCCATGGCGTAAACGTCGCTCAGTGCGTTGGCCGCCGCAATCGCCCCAAACGTGAAGGGATCGTCGACGATGGGGGTGAAAAAGTCCGTCGTCTGCACCAGGGCACACTCCGGGCTTATGCGGTACACGCCCGCATCGTCATTGGTGTCGAAGCCCACCAGCAAGTTGGCATCCTTCAGCCGCGGCACGCGCGGCAGCAGCGAGTCCAGGATCTCCGGACTCAACTTGGACGCTCAACCGGCAGCTTTGACATGCGCTGTCAACTTCTTCAGCGACATCCTCACATCAGTTTACGGGATCCCAAAAACGGGAGCGGCCCACGCGCTGTTTGAAGCGTTGTACATTGGGGCATTCAGGCGATGAAACGTCTCTGGGGCCATATCCGCGCTTTCGTCTTTTGGTTGGGACCCTTCGCGCTGCCTGCTGCCGCGGCTTGGTACCTCTATGAGTATTACGACAACCTGCCTGCCCGGTTCCCAATCCACTGGATGCAGAACGGGAAGGCGGATCAGTGGGCCGAAAAGAGCGTCCAGGGGGTCTTCTACGGCCCTGTCATCGGCTGCCTGGTGATGCTCTTCGCGGCCCTCGCCGAATTGCTGATTCTCGCCGCGGATCGGGCCGCGCCCGTTCGGACCATCCCCGAAGAGAGATCCAAGCGCAAGCGCCGTGTCGGCTGGCTGAACTGGATGCTCGGCCTGACATTCGGAGTGCTCTCCGTGCTGCCAGGCGTGGCGCCGGAGGAATTCCTGCTTCCTGGATGGGTGATGGCAACCGTGGCTTTCGTGTTCGTCGTCGTGGCGTTGTTTGCCACGCTGAAGGTCAAACGATAGTCGCCGCAGCGCGG
>JBEKHU010000657.1:0-2870 GCA_050012115.1 Bryobacteraceae bacterium
GATCACCGTGCCCAGCCAGTCCACGTGCGCCGCCGGATTCAGCGTCACCCGCCCGTCGCGCCGCGGCGTGTCGTCGCCCAGCATCGTCGCCACCCAGGCGTGGGCGAACTCGTGCGGCGTCGTCAGTATCCAGAAGATCAGTACGTCCAGCAGCGCCTGCGCGAAATGAGGGGGCATTCAGTGGAGGCTCTATGGTAGTCGCTGCCGGCGGCCCGGCGGAGTTTCACCCGCGCTTGTTACGAGCCGCGACTATAAGGAGCGGTTCCTCCCATCGGTTGCCGATCCGCGACTGCAAGCGGCGGTTCTCATTGATCCTCGCGCTGCCACACGATCTCTCCGCCCACGATCGTCGCCACCGGGCCGCCGCGGAACGTGTGCCCGTCGAAGGGCGAGTTCTTGCTCTTCGAGTAGCCGCGGTTCACGTCGTAGGTCCACTCGCGCTCCAGGTCGAGCACCGTCACATCGCCCGCGTAGCCCGCTTTCAGCGCCCCGCGCGCCTGCTCGCCTTTCCAGCCGATGACGCGCGCCGGCTCGCTCGTGAACAGCGCGATCAGCCGCTTCAGCCCCAGCCGCCCCGGGTGCAGCAGCACCTCCAGCGCCGTGCCCACGGCCGTCTCCAGCCCGATAATCCCGAACGGGCACTTCTCGAACTCCTGCATCTTGTCGTCGCCGGCGTGCGGCGCGTGGTCCGTCGCGATCGCGTCCACCGCGCCGCTGACGATGCCCTGAATCACCGCCTCGGCGTCCACGCTCGTCCTCAGCGGCGGCTTCATTTTGTAGTTCGAATCGTAAGGCGCCATCAGTCCCGTATGCAGCGCCATGTGGTGCGGCGTCGCCTCCGCCGTCACCGGCAGGCCCCTCTGCTTGGCGTAGGCCACCATCTGCACCGCGTGCCGGGTCGAGATGTGCGCCACGTGATAGCGCGCCCCGGTCAGCTCCGCCAGCAGGATGTCGCGCGCCACCATCACGTCCTCGGCCGCGCTCGGGATCCCCGGCACGCCCAGCCGCACCGAGTCCAGGCACTCGTGCATGTCCCCGTCGTTGCTCAGGTTCAGGTCCTCGCAGTGGTTGATGATCGGGATCTCCAGCGCCCGCGCCGTCTCCATCGCCCGCCGCATCACGCGTGAGTTCATCACCGGCATTCCGTCGTCGCTGATCGCCACCGCCCCCGCCGCCACCATCGAGCTGATCGCCGCCAGCTCCTCGCCCTTGCTCTCCCGCGTGATCGCGCCGATCGGGAACACGTTCACCACCGCGTGCCGCCGCGCGCGCTCGACGATGTAACTCGTCACCGTGGCCGAATGGTTCACCGGCAGCGTATTGGGCATGCAGCACACCGTCGTGAAGCCCCCCGCCGCCGCCGCCCGCGCGCCGCTCTCGATCGTCTCCGCGTGCTCGAACCCCGGCTCCCGCAAGTGCACGTGCATGTCGATGAAGCCCGGCGCCACCACCAGCCCCGTCGCGTCCAGCGTCTCCGCGCCCGGCGCCTCCAGCTTCTCGCCCACCGCGACGACGCGCCCGTCGGCGATCAGCACGTCGGCGACACCGTCCTGGCCGGTCAGCGGGCAGATCACCCGGCCGTTGCGAATCACGAGCTTCACTGCAGCAACACCCTTTCCAGAACGGCCATGCGCACCGCGATCCCGTTCCCCACCTGGTTCAGAATCATCGACCGCTGCGAGTCCGCCACCTCCGACGAGATCTCGCGCCCGCGGTTGATCGGACCCGGGTGCATCACGATCGCATCCGGCTTGGCCAGCTCGAGATGTTCCAGCCGCAGGCCGTAAAACTGGAAATACTCGCTCGCCGGCATCGTCGGCTCGTGAATCCGTTCGAGCTGCACGCGCAACATCATAATCACGTCCGCGCCGCGGATCGCCTTGCGGATGTCATACGCCAGCCGCACCCCCGGCGCAATCTGCTCCAGCTCCCTCGGTACCAGGGACGGCGGCCCGCACAGCACGATGTCCACGCCAAACTTCGCCAGCAGGAAGATGTCCGAGCGCGCCACCCGGCTGTGCGCGATGTCGCCGATGATCGCCACCCGCAGCCCTTCCAGCGTCGATTTGTTGTCCAGAATCGTGCGCGCGTCCAGCAGCGCCTGCGTCGGGTGCTCGTGCGTGCCGTCGCCCGCGTTCACAATCGGCGTCGCCAGGTGCCGCGCCAGGAAATGCGGCGCGCCCGAGGCCCCGTGGCGCATCACGATCGCCTGCGGCCGCATCGCCACCAGCGTGTTCAGCGTGTCCACCAGCGATTCGCCCTTCGACACGCTCGATCCCGAGGCCGTGATCGACAGCGTCTCCGCGCCCAGGTGCCGCGCCGCGATTTCGAAGCTCGACTTCGTGCGGGTCGAGGCTTCAAAGAACAGGTTGACCACCATCTTGCCGCGGCAGCTCGTCAGCCGCGGGTAGCCGCTCTCCGCCCGCGGCTGGAAATCCTTTGCCCGCGTCAGCAGTTGTTCGATGTCCGGGCGGGGCAGTTCCTCGATTCCAAGCAGTCCGGTTGACATGGCTGCCTCAGTCCACCTTTTCTATCAGCATCACCTTTTCCACGCCGTCGATCTCGCGGAACTTCACCTCCACGGTCTCCCGCGAGGAGGTCGGCACCTTGCGGCCCGTGTACTGCGCCTCGATCGGCAGCTCGCGGTGGCCGCGGTCGATCAGCACCAGCAGTTGGACGCGCGCCGGACGCCCCTGCTCGAACAGCGCGTCCAGCGCCGCCCGGATCGTGCGCCCCGTGTACAGCACGTCATCCATCAGGACGACGTCCATGTCCTTCACCGCGAACTCGATCTGCGTCTCGCTCACCACCGGCCGCAGGCACACCGTCGACAGGTCGTCGCGGTACAGCTGGATGTCCAGCACGCCGAC
>JBEKHU010000658.1:0-2867 GCA_050012115.1 Bryobacteraceae bacterium
CGAGCGCGAAAAACAGCGCCGGGAACAGGGCGGCGCCGCGCCCGAACACCCCGAGCAGGTCGGTCTGACACCCGCCCAGACCGCGCGCAAGGAGTCCGAGCAGCGCGAGGCGTCGATGCTGGCTCCGCCCGATCTGCGGCCCTCCCCCGCCCAGCCGCTCGACCTCAAGATCTCGAATCAGTCGATGAAAACGCTCTACGAGACCGTCGGCACCATGGCTGCGATCAACATCCTGTTCGATCCGGATCTGCTCCAGGACAACAAGAAGTTCTCCCTCGATTTGAAGAACTCCTCGCTCGAGGAGGCGCTGGACTATATCGCCCTGCTGACCAAAACCTTCTGGAAGCCCGTGTCGGCCAATGCCATTTTCGTGACCCAGGAATCCGTGGCCAAGCGGCGCGACTACGAGGACCACGTCACCCGCGTCTTCTACCTGGCCAACATCACCTCTCCCCCCGAATTGCAGGAGGTCATGACCGCCGTCCGCACGGTGGCCAATTTCCGCAGCATCTTCCCCGTGAACTCGCAGAATGCGCTTGTCGTCCGCGGCACCCGCGACCAGGTCGAGCTGGCCGAAAAGATCGTGCTAGACATCGATAAGCCCAAGCCGGAGGTCGTCGTCGATCTGGTCGTGTTGGAGGTCAACAAGGATCTCTCGCGCCAGCTCGCCGCCACCATCACCTCGGGTGGAACCGCCGGCCTGAGCACCACGATCAGCTCCACGCCCGCCGGCTCAACCTCGACCACCGGCTCCAGCACGACCACGGCCGGCGTCCTGCTCTCCCAGCTTGGCCGCCTCGGTTCGAGCAGCTGGTCGGTGACCATGCCGGGCGGCATGATTCAGGCGATGATGGCCGACACCCGCTCCCGGATTGTTACCGCGCCGCAGTTGCGCGGCGTCGAGGGCCAGAAGGCCTCGCTGAAAATCGGCGAGCGCTATCCCTACGCCTCGGGCAGCTTCCAGTCGGGCGTCGGCACGACCGGCGGTCTGCCCTACGCCCAGACCCAGTTCCAGTTCGCCGACGTGGGTGTCAATGTGGACATCACGCCGCGCGTTCACGGCGCCGACGAGGTGTCGATGCAGGTGGAACTGGAGATCTCCAACATCACGAGTACCATCAGCGTCGGCGGCGTGTCGCAACCGATCATCGGCCAGCGCAAGGTCAGCCACATCATCCGTCTGCGCGAAGGTGAGGCCACTGTGATCGGCGGCTTGATGCAGCAGACCCAGACCGCGACGCGCAACGGCTTCCCCGGGCTCATGAACGTGCCCCTCCTGGGCCGGCTCTTCTCTTCCTCCGATACCGACAATAAGGCGCTCGACCTGCTGGTCGTGCTGATCCCGCACATCGTGCGCTCGCCCGAGTTGACCGCCGAGAACACCCGCGCCGTGGCTTCCGGCGTCGAGCAGATCTGGAAGATCAACTACCGCCGTCCGCCGGCCGCCGCCGCGGCCGCGCCGCGCACTGAACAGAAGCCCGCGGAATCCAGACCCTCCGCCAACCCGCCTAAGGACGATGCCGCTCAGTCCGAAGAGAATCCTTCGGCCCAGCCCGTAGAGACGCCGGCGCCACAGTTGGTTGCGGCCACGGCCGCCGCCCCCGCCGCGGCGTCCGCCTCTCCCGTCCCCCTGAATGCGGCGCCGCCGCCGCTCCCGCCGGGGCTGGTCATGCCGGGCGGGGCCCGCACCAACGCCATCCCGGCCGGAACACTGGTCTTGCTGGTTCCCTCGGCCGCGGAGGTGACGGCCGGCTCGACCTTCACGGTGCAGATGAATGTGATGAACGTGAAGGATCTGGCCGCTGCCCCCATGCGTCTCAAATACGACCCGGCCGTGCTCAAGCTGGTCGAGGTGACACAGGGCGACTTCCTGGGCAAGGCGAACGACGAAGTCATCTTCTCCCAGGTGCCCTCCAAACAGGGTGGGGAGACGCTGATCCAGCTCCAGCGCCTGCCCGGCTCCGGCGGAGTGGCCGGCTCGGGCACCCTGCTGAACATGAAGTTTCAGGCCCTGGCAGCCGGGACTTCGCCGATCGCGGTGGCCGAATTCACATTGCGCGATTCGAAGCTGCTCCAGATTCACGCCGCCCCGCCGAAGACTTCGGTCGTCGTGAAATAGGGACTGCGGAGGAAACCTTTGCCGCCGGCGCCGCCTAGAGTGATCTTGAAACGCAAGTCCCAGCGCGGGTTGACGCTGATTGAGCTGGTCGTGGCGTTTACCATCCTCATGGTGCTGACCATGATGGCCATACCCATGGCGCGCTACCGCATCCGGCGCGAGAAGGAACGCGAACTGCGCCTCGCGCTGCGGGAGATGCGCACCGCCATCGATAAGTACAAGGACGCCTGCGATGGCGGGAAGGTCCCCCAACCCAAAATCGATTCCTACTGTTATCCCGACTCCCTGGATACGCTGGTGGAGGGCGTCAAGCTGGCCAACGACCCCAAGGGCACCAAGATCCGTTTTCTGCGCCGCATCCCCCGCGACCCCTTCACCAAATCGACCGACTGGGCATTGAGAAGCAACCAGGACGATCCCAAGTCCCAGGGCTTCGGCGGGCAGAACGTCTTCGACGTCTATTCCAAAACCATGGAGAAAGCGCCCGATGGCACGTCCTATTCGGAGTGGTAGACACGCCCTCGGTTTCACGCTGATCGAGCTGATGATCGTCATGGCGATCATCTCGATCCTGCTTGCCATGGCCGTGCCGATGTATCAGAAGTCGATCGTCCGCTCCAAGGAGACCGTGCTGCGGCAGAATCTGTTCACCCTGCGCGTCCAGATCGACGAGTACACCTACGACAAGGGCAAAGCTCCGCAGTCGCTGCAGGATCTGGTCAGTGAGGGCTATCTGCGCCAGATCCCG